>CALFVE010000352.1 GCA_937928475.1 uncultured bacterium
TAACATAGCCCTCGGCACGTCGGCGAATGTAGTCGCTGGCGAACTCGGCGCTGCTCCACAACACCTGATCTATGATGACTCGACCCCTGCCCCAGGGAATAACGACTAGCGCACCCGGGTCCGTCAAACACTTCGCCTGCGGGCCCGTGCTGAACACCGCAGTCTCAATAATCGGTTGCCTAGCCAAAGTCCTTGTCCAGGCTGCAGTCTCGAGCCAGTTGACGTCGAAGTGACTCAGGCCATAGACGGCCGGGTCACGGGCCACCCAATCAAGCCGGGCAGGCGCCTCCTGTGACTTCAAGCCTTTGCAGCCAAGGCTGACCCCGAGCAATTTCCCTACCTCCAGTACCTGCGCAGGCGAAAGGTTATGAAGCAAGACACTGCCACCGCTTTCCGCAAACTGTTGCCATTGCTGAGCATGAGAGAGTAGGAAGTCCGCGCCTTCGGGCGTCGTGGCATTGATAATAGCGGCGCGTGCCTGCCCCAGATCGTTAGTCTGTTGCACCCGATAGGCGCTCAGGTTCACTCCAACCGCCCAAGCAGGTCCAGGCGGGCCCCCGCCCCAGGCAGGAATGTGCTGCAGGTAGGCGAGGCACCGGTATAACAGCCACTGGGCTGCCGGCTCAGAGGTACTCAATCCCTCGGCGAGAAGTAGACTGCAAAAAAGCGCGCGCCCCCTGCCGCTTCGCACCTCAAACAACGGAGACTGGGTAAGACCCAGGTTCTTCTCGCCCCGGGCGATTGCCCCTAGCCCGGCGTCGAGGATCGTGAGGTAGGTCCCGTAGCGAGGGCGCAACCAGGTGCGTTTCGAAATAACAAAGTCGAGTATCTCGCGCTGTGCAGGTGGGCTGTAGAAGGTGCCGGCCGCACCCACCCAGTATTGGAGAGCAGCCGGCGGCAGATCGGCGACCACGGGGTGCTCAGGAGTACGGACATGCGCGATAACCGTTCCCGTCTCCGAGGACCGGGTCTCAGTACCACCGAACTCGGGAGGAATACCCTCGTCGGCGAGAACAAGGACTCTCCCTCCGTCGCTCACGAACCTTTCTAACTCTGCCCACTGCGCAGCGGAGACGCGTGCCGCGCGAGGGACCACGACTGTCGTGCCGCTATCCCCAGGTAGCGTGGCTGAGATTGTCGCGGATAGAGCCACTTCCGCAGGGAGCACAGCCAGCGAACCCGCCTCCGGCCACAGCACTATCGGCTCCAGTGCCTGCCAGGTGCTGGCCGGAATGCGTGGCAGCACTCCCAAAGCGTGCTCGTCGCGGTAAAGTCGGCGGTCTTGTGAGTCGCGCAGCTCTACAATCAATTTCCAATTGCGTGGGCTTTCGCTGGAAGGAAGATCGAGGTGCAGGCTTATGTCCTGGTGCTCCGCCGCGCCTGCTGCAAAGGGCCGCTTGCCCGTGAGCAGCCGTCCCCCGGCTTCGTCGGTCACAGCGTAGTGGAGGTGGCCGCTTACCGGGCAGAACTGGTCGTTCATAAGGACGAAGTCCCGCCTATAAGCCTCGCCGGCGAAGGCGCCGCCCGCCCACTCCTTAGGCGCAAGAATAGTCGGGGCTGAGCTACGCTGCGCTAGTTCTTGGCATATGCGTGAAGCGGTCATCTGCGGTTGAATCTTCCCGGGCTGGGTCTCAGCATCCCGGATGCTGTAGCGATCTCCAAACGGCATCACCACGCAAAAATAGGGCTGCCGCCGGTACTCGATCATCCCCATGTAGGTAGTTCTCGCTTGGTTGTACCGGTTCCAGAAGGACCGCACATCTCCTGGGTGATCCACATGCATGTAGGCCAAGTCACCCAGTAACGTGGAGGCACCTGGCACAGTGTTGCCCTCCGCCCACTCGTCGTTCACCCACGGCTTGTCTCGCCGGTAAAGCGCCGCGGGGTCAAAGTAGTACGCGCTCCACTCCCGAGCGTCCCGGGGAAAGAGGTGATAGGTTTCATAGCCCCAGCCGGGGCACGCATCGAAGACATCGGCAATTGGGGCTTGCAGAAAGTCGTGGCTAGAGGTGGCCGGACGCGAGGGATCCAAGGCTTGTGTCCGCCTGATCATCTCGGCGACGTAAGCAGTGGAAGGGGCGTCGGGAGTAGGCATGCCTCGCGTGAAGGTGCCCTCGTTGGTGACCCCCCACATGACGACGCTGGGGTGAGTCCGCGAAAGTTTGACGTAGCGCAACCACTCATCAGTCGCGCCTGCCCAAAACTCCGAGGGCAAAGGGACTTTGCTTGCCCACGAGGTCAAAGGCCCTTGTATCAGAAGCAGCAGGCCCATCTCATCCGCGGCCTCCAGAACATATTGCTCCATCGGAGACCAATGGAGGCGTAGCGCGTTCACGTTCTCTCGCGCGATCCGCTCGGCCAGAGCCTTGGCCGCCTCCTCCTTGCTGCGGTGCAGACGGTCATACTGCGTGTACGAAACCCCCCTCATCACCAACTTCTTGCCGTTCAGCAATAGGTGAATACCCTCAATGCTTATCTCACGGAACCCAAAGCGAACCACCGCCGAGTCGCCCACGTCGCCGCGCTCGTCCAGCAACTCCACCTGAAGATCGTAAAGAAACGGATCATGCGGCCACCACAGGCGAGGGTCCGACCACCCGCCACGGATCGTTACCACACTTCTCTCCCCGGCAGGCAAGCGGTAGCGCACCGCTGGAAGTGCCCGTGCGAGCCGCCCCCCGGTTTCATAAGCCTTCGCTCTGAGGCTGCCGACGGCCTCTCTCTCAGTGCAGTTTGCCAGCTCGACCTGCACGACCAACTCTTGGCGCCCCACCGAGGGTCTAGCGAAAACGTCGGCAATGTACAGCCGCGGAAGAATTTCCAGGCGCGCCCTTTGCCAGATTCCGATCGAGCGTCCCTCGTCGTGGGACATCACGAGGCCCTGATAGGCCATGACCGTATGCCCCCTCACGTACTTCTCAAACGGGTCGAGCATACGTTGCATGCGGCTAGGTGGGGCGGGCGAGCCGGGACCAACTGCCGGCTTGTGGTACTGCCAGTTAGTAACAGCCAGTTGCAGCAGGTTGCGCCCCTGATGAACTGCCCCACTCACGTCGCACTCAAAAGGCGCAAACCCACTGGTATAAAAGCCACAGTCCCTACCGTTGACGAACACTCGACACCCAAAAGCTACGGAGTCAAAACGCAGGAGAAAGACGGAGTCAGTGGGATCCCGCGCCACCTCGAACTCTCGGGCCAGCCACGCGGCATTGTGAAGGCGGTCTCCCCACATTCCGGGTACTTCGAAGCTCTGCCAAGTGCCGTCCACGGCAGGCGGTTCAGTCATCCGCTCAGCGAAGGCCGGCAGGAGTTTCCACTCTCCCCTCAGATCAAGGACCTGGCGGGACGTCGCGGCGGCCGCCGAACCCAAGCCCGCTGCGAAAAGAAGCAATCCGCCTGCGAGCAAGGGTACTGCCCAATCAGTGAGTCGGAGCACGATAGCCTAATTCACCTCGCATGGCGAGCAGCACCCGGACGCAGAAGGGCAGGAGACGTACCTTCTCCTTCCCCGAACTCGCATTTCGCGCGTCTCGAGTGTACTCAGTTTCGGTCAAAAGCCTGATTTGAGGCTTGACGACACCCGAAGCGTTCGCATCGCTTTGGGTTGCCGCCGTTAGCCAATTCTCCGCGCGTTGCCAAACCGGTTTCGCACTGGGTGAACAGCGAGACTGCAAGCCGCGTAGGCGTAAGCCCATCGTCTTATCTTGAGACCTGCTGCGCTCCCTTATCTAGGCCTGCGCTCCTCGAGTGATGGCAGCGCCGGAAAGGCTACGTGTGGCTCAGTTTGATACCAATAAGCCACGGAGGCTACATCATCGTCTAATCCCTTATACCGCGGTCCCGGACGCCAGCCTAGCGCCTGCACCGTCACCCGCAGATCCCGTTGGAAACAGATCGGATCCAAGATGTGCCAGCGGTACATGCTCCACTTAGGCGGTCCGTTTCCCTCTATATGGCGCAGAGAGCACCCCCCGTACAGCGTGCTGTATACTTGCGGAAACCCGTAACTGCCCAAGAAATAGTCCTCCATACCCGTTCCCGCAATTGTCGGGAAATCCGTGTCTCCATCCAGATAGAACTTCACCTCCCCCTCCCCAAACCACCCGGTAGATAGTTGCGTCCAGGCCAAGAAGGTCCCCACGTAGTGGCCCTGTCCTTTGATACCGTCAACGATGACGTACTCGGGCCACTCGGGGTCAGTCAGAGCGCGCCGCCACTGGGCGTGAAAGTAACCCGCTGCTTCGGGCACCTCACATTCTGCGTAGGTAATTTGATACGCCAGTAGCTCCAAGTCTTGATCCGACTCGTTGGTGAAAGTCACGCGCGCGTGCCGGCGGAACGGCATCGGCCAGTAGGCACTCAAAGCCGAAGTGGGATTGACCACCACGGCCAGTGAGTTCACTGGGGCGTAGATCTCGTGTCCCACCGCAAAGAAGTCGGTGAGCGGCACCTCTACGGACGGCGTTTCTTCCTCGTCCCAGAAGAAGCGCAAGATACAGGCCCGTCCGTTGCCTTTCCAGTCAGTAGATGTGACCATGAAAACGTGTTGGATGATGCCCGGCCCTTCCTTGTCCATGAGCGTGAGCGTTTCCCCGGCACGTGGCTTGACAAAGGGGCGCACCTTCCATCCCTGCCCCAGTTGCATAGCCCAGGCGGAATGAGGCAGATCAGGATCTGCCGGATTAGGAACGGCGCGCGCTGCCATCCCCTTTTCTCCGGTTGGATTTTCCGCCGACACGGCTCGAGTGCATGCCTGCCGTAGCAACGGCAAGCCACCCAAACCGATGCTTAATGCTGTTAACTCCTTCATTCTGTTTCTCCTCGTCTTGGCCTTCTACGTCTTCCTGTCGTTATGCCTCCGGCGCTTGCTTCCGGGGTGGCCGTTAGCGCCTCACACAACTACCCCTTCGCGTCCCCTCCGTACGCAGTTGATTCGCGGGGCAACTTTGGCCCATGAGACAGCCAAGCACCGGCATGCCTATGACCCGGCGACCGTCACCACGGCGCGGCTGATCCTGCCCCGCTGCCCCAGCGCACTGACTATCCGCGATTCCAGAGTGTTCTTGCCCGGGTGCAACTCCCAGGTGAGGCGGGCTGTGCGCAATCCCTTCTCTTCTGCCGGAATAGGGATCTCCAGCCAAGGTGCATCCGCTTCGCCATCTATGCGATATAGCCATTTCTCCGGAAAAGGTGTGTGGGTCTTAAGTTCCACTTCGATAGGCCCAGCTGGCAGGTGCCGCCCTTGCAAAGGTAAGACGATTTCCACCACATTGACCGGCCAATACAGATCAGCCGGTTCAGTAGTATTTACGTAATGCAGCTTCTCGATGTACACCGGCTCGAGTCCCAGGTCGGGAGGGAGGCAGTACAGCCGCGGGGCGCCTTCGCCACGCTCGCTCTCCTTCCATTGCGGCGAGTGATGGTTGGCAGCCATGACGATGTCCACGTTTTCGAACTGGTCCAGATAGTACTTCCGCCAAGGCTCCAGGTCCGGGAACCGGCGCAGCAGTTCCGCCACGCCTACCCCGCCGTCACAGAACTTCTGTTGAGGCGCTATGCCACCGGCCAGCAGTTGCTGAATCTCCAGGGCCGACAGCGGTACGCCTCCGAATTCGTAGTACACGGCCATCTCCGAATCTACGAAAATCCACTTGCCCCACCGATTTGACCAAACATCAGTAACCGCATGCCACCACTGCGCCTGCCCGATGGCGATACGCTGCCGCTGACCGCCGATGTTGAGGTCGCGGGTGAAAATCCCAAAGGCATTGAGGGCCGCCTGGAACACCCGGTTGTAAGTGCCGCAACAAATGTTCTTTCTGGCGCCCTCCCGGATCTGTTTGAGCATGTCCGCTCCTGCGCCTCCCGTCACGGCAGGTCCGTCTCCCTCCACAAGCAGACGACGGCAGGTCCAGCCTGCGAGCCGCTTGATGATTTCCCAGTCATCTTCGGCTTCGCCCACTACCTCGTCTAGTTTCTCTATCTTCCGCATCTCCACCAGCAGCGGGTGGTGGGGGTCCTCATACTCGAACCCGAACCTGGGCGCCCAGACCCGCGGGGAGTCTAGGTCGGTCAGTACCGCCTGCGCCGGTCCAGGCAGCGCGCCCTGCGCAACCGCCATACCGCAA
The DNA here is from genome assembly GCA_937928475.1 of uncultured bacterium. Lineage (GTDB taxonomy): Bacteria > Armatimonadota > Zipacnadia > Zipacnadales > Zipacnadaceae > Zipacnadum. The sequence goes on from CALFVE010000352.1 coordinate 6,129, forward strand.
CTGACAAGTGCTGCCAGCATGATCATCAGAGCCTTTCTGGTCGTCGGGGATGCTGCGTACATTTGCGTCATTCGACCTCCTATCCGTCTACATACGTACACGTCCTCCTCACAGAGGCGCCTGCTCGTCGGCTCGCCCAGCAGGCCGGATGGGCGGGCGCCCGCGCCTGCGTTGCCTGCCACAGGGCTTGTCCCACTGCCCGCATATAGAACAAGTTGCCTTGCTCATGGAAGCGAAAAGAGTCCCAGGTTTCCTCATGCTGATCACGCAGTTTTCTCCCTCGTTTTCCGGCACCCAGTACTTACTTCAGCGGATGAGCAACTACTCGGGCTCGATTCTGATGCCGGTGCCAGCCACCCGAGCGACTAAGCAGAACGGCCCGCTAAAGTTTGAGACCTTCAGCAGTAGGCGGTTCCGTCGGGGATGCAACCGGAACGGGGCCGAATCGGAAGCGGGCCTGCCCGCGAGGATGTTGTCAATAATCTTCTCTCCGTTTGGCCACGCCTCCAAGCCCTCGTTCCGTGTGCCGGTCCTGAATTGCACCTCTTGATTCCGCTCGTCCACCAACCGCGTCTGGAAGTAGACTACGCAGTTGTTGAACGAGGTTTCGTGGGGCGTCCCGCCCAGGGCCTCGTCAGCTTGTCCTGGCTGTTGCATCCAGTCGCTGAGGTCACTGGCTTCTAAGCGAGGTCTCCCACACGCTGGCCGGGCTGGGCTACATAGTCGGCCCCGTCGCTCAGGAAGTCATGCTGTAAGCCTGCTTCGACCCGCTCAATGTAGAATCCCCCTACCAGCAACCCCTGGCCGACGCGTACTTCTCTTCCTCTCCTGGCTGCCGCAGGGCCTGCTCGACTATCGGCATGGAACAAGTTACCCTGCCTTGCTCGTGGAAGCGAACGAAGTCGTAGGTTTCATAGAGAATGAATCCACTGAAGCGACCGTCATAGCGAATGAACTTGAGTTCTGCCGACAGGTTGTTGCCCGCTTGGGACAAATAGCGATTCCAGACCACAGGCAGACCTCGAGCGCGACAGGCCTCGATTATTTCCAGTGTCGTAGGGTCAACCAGCAAGAAATCGGGCTGGTAATGATAAGACCGGATGACGGCTTCATCCATCAGCCCCTAATCAACCCAGCGCCGCCACTGCCAGTCGATGTTGGCCGGATAGGCCAGGGCGCGCGCGGGCGGCCGATCGGGACGCAACCAGTCAGCCTGCAGGTGATAACGCATCTTCGCTCCGGCAGCCTGCAGACGACGGCGGCACCTGGTCAGAAAATCGGTCCAGGCGTTTCCCCGCACCTGGGCTATCTTGGCCAGCAGAGCCTGTCCCTGCAAACCTTCGCATTGGCGGACGATGACCTCATTGAAGCCATAGTCCTCGGGGTAGTCTGTGTGAGTACTATGGTTTTCCTCGCGAAAGTCCACTCCGTCTACCCCGGCGGCGATCATTTCCTCCAAGCATTGCAGCCAGAATTCCTGGACCGCCGGCTCCGTCTCACACAGGGCGTTGGTCAGATAGGCAGGGCGCCCACGTGTGAAGGCAACGAATCCCTGCCGCCCGTTCGTGTTCGGAGCATCCAGGGTTACGGGGGCAGCGCCCCAGCCGTAATCGTAGGCAAGTCCGCCGTTGCGGAAGTTAATCAGGTTCGCGCACCAGACGAAACCGCCTGTGGCGACAGAGACCGGCAAGGGTCTGCCTTGATCATCCAGCACTTGTACCATCTCGGTACCGGCATTGACAAAGTCGGCCGGCCCCTCGGTGAAGTCCGTGGTCACTAAGATGTACTTGTCCGTAAGATGCAGTTCCGATAGCGTCAGTACCCGTACCGGCTGCCCAGCACGGGTGAGTACGTTGCCGGCAGCGTCGCGGAAATCATGCGGCGCTGCCTCCACGCTCTCGGAAAAGGAAAACGCCACCTGCTTCTGTTGGTACTGCCAGTTGTTCGGGCTGGTCCAGATTTGCAGGCGGTCGCCGGTAATCCGGGTGGGAGAGTCGTCCTTTTTGACCAGGCGGATAGTGGAAATCACTGCCTGGTCCACGTCCTCGGGCAGGTCGTCAGTGCGTCGCTTGATCCGCAATTCCGGATGTTGCACGACAAAGCGATCGAGCACGGCCAGGCGTCCGCCGACATGGTCGAGCAAACCCATAGTCTGGGCCTCCTGGCTCCCCTCCGGAAAGACCATGCCCCATCCTGTCTCGTATGGCTTGAAGTACGCGTGGACCTCCAACCCGTGCCGATGCCCGGCCTCCACTGCCACCTTAAGAGGGTTGCCCAGAGTGCGATAGGTGGCGGCGAAATGAGCATACCCCCCCCAGGTAATCCCCCGCGTAGTTCTCGGGACAGAGCAATCCGCCGTGACCGTCAGCGTAGTAGCCCCAGATTACCCTGCGGATGCCCAGCTCCTTGAGTAAGCGCATCATGTTGTCCACATGCTCGGGGGTGATAATCCGCCCGGCGAGCAAGGCATCGTCGGGGAAGTCCACTAGCGCTTCAACTATGAACTCGCGGCTCTCTGCCCCAGAGGGGTTCGCCGGGGTAGCGGTATCAACGTTCATCAGCGCACCTTCCCCAGTCACGCTCAGCGTTCTACTTTCTGCCGGCACCCACCGGCGCTGGGTCAAAGAAGCGACCCGGTTCGTCCCGAAAGGATGCTTCTCGGTCTTGCCTTCAGTCGCTCTGACCCCCGCCAGGCGGGCCGGCGGAGGCCACCCCGGTCCCGGTGTCCGGGCCGGGGATCGCTCCGCCGGTCCTGCCATCAGCGACAAGGCCAGCATTCCCGACCACACCACTTGCCGGGTGCTGATCATGCGCGGTGCTTTCTTCACGGGTGCACACTGCTTCGTTGCACAGGCCGGCGGCTACTCGGGCTCGATGCGGATGCCGGCGCCGACAACGCGAGGCACTACGCAGAACGGTCCGCTGAAGTTAGAAGCCTTCAGCAGCAGTCGGTTCCGCCCAGGATGCAGTCTAAGCGTGGCGGAATCGGGCCGCGGCCCGCCGGCGGTAATGCTGTCAATGATCTTTTCACCGTTCAGCCAAGCCGCCAGCCCATCATCCCGAGTGCCGATCTTCAGTTGCACTTCCTGCTCGCGGTCACTCACCACCCAGGTCTGGAAGTAGACCACGCAGTTATTGAACCACGTCTCATAAGGGGTTCCTCCCAGAGCCTCCGTAAGGTTGTCCCGGTTCGTGCGTCCCATGCCCAACTCTGCGCGTTTCCACGTCAGCTCGCCGACGCGCTGACCGGCCTGGGCCACGTAGTCCGCCTCGCCGCCTAGGAAGTCATGCTGGAAGCCACCCTCGACGCCCTCAATGTAGAAGGGGCCAATCAACAATCCCTTGTTGGCTTGCACGTATCGTTCCACCTCTGGCTGCTGGAGCACGCCCAAGTTGGTCAGCAGGATAGAAAGGTAGGCAGTCATGCGCAGGTTGAGGGCCGGGTCGGCGGTCTTGGGAATCAGCTCGATACCATACCAAAAACTATAGGTATGCGAAGCCTCGTCGTAATGGCCCAGTTGCTGCCAACGCGCGAGGTCAATCACCAGACGACCCTTGCCCACGGGCTGGTAGGCCAGCACGCAGGGGTCGGTCACGCGTACTAGCTCGGGCGCGGCGTCTGTGATGCGGAAAGCAGAGACCGGCAACGACGCGTTGGCCGTGGGGCGCTGATACTCGTCATTTCCCGCATCCCAGAACAGCTCAAAGTTGCTCAGTCCCTGCGTAATCTCGCTGGGGTACACCGTGGAGAACCACACGTGCTTAGCGTCAGCGAGATAACCATACTCCCCGGGCTTGTCATTGGTGTCCAGCACCAGGCCGGACCCGAACAGCTGGTTGACCGTCTCCACGTGCTCCGGCAGCAGGTTGTGGATGATCACATTGCCCCCCGCCTCGGCATAAGATCTGAGCCTATCTGCCTCTTGGGCCAGAATAGCGGGAAGCTCTGGGTCAGAGCCGTCCAGTGCCACTGCTGCCGTGTTCTCCGGAGTGACTTCGCCAAGATCGCGTTTCGTCGTCTGAATGCCCAGCAAGCCGGGGTACTCAAGCCGTCCCAGTGTCTTTATCGGCCGCAACGGCGGTTGCGGCTGCTCCAGATACTCAAGCGCGCGCGCCAGGAGGTGAGCCGCAGCCGCCTCCTCTTGTTGTTTCTCCGTCACCATCAATTGGCAGAAAAGCGCCGTTCCTCGCTCTCCCCGGATCTCCAACATGGGGGCTACCGAGAAACCCAGGACCGGTCCCGGGCGATAAGGATTGCCGAAGCCGGCCCCGACCAGCACACGATGGTTCCCGTAGGGCGGCTTGGCCGGCGACGGCGCTGCTACTATGCAGTCGTCGCCCCAGAAGCGTAGGTCCAGCTTATCCAAGTCGCCCAAGGCAGGGTGACCAAGCGCTGTCGGAAAGGTCATGCTGTTGGGCTCTTCCATAGGGCCGTAAGCGCCCTTCCATTCCCAGACCGTGGTCCGACAGAAGGTCGTCGGCAGCGGGTACTGCGGTAGCACCAAGATCCGGCCGCCGTCGTCTACCCACTGCTCCAGCCAGGCCCAGTCCTCGGGTGGCAAGGTGGCCTTCGCGGCGCTGGAGCCGATGACTAGCCCACGCGTGCGGCGCGCCGCGGACAGGCGCTCCAGGCGGTCGAAGGGAATACCCAGCTTGGCGAATAGTTCTGCGGTCTTCCCCCACGGATCGTACAACTGCACGCGCGGCAGCTTCGTCCACTCGGGCCGGGGGACCGCAAACTGATAGTGCTCGTCCTTGGTCAGTTCCTCGCCCGTGTCACGGTTCACGGTGCGCAGCCTGAGGTTCCAGGCGAGTCGCTTTTCGGCCCGCGGCAGGGTGGTGGTCAGAGCCACTGTTTTCTGAGTCATCCCCTCCACTTCGAAGTCAAGTTGCCCCTTCTTGAGCAGGGTGCCGTCTATCAAGACCATCTCCCAGAAGGTCCGGGCGCGTACGGGCGTGTGCAGTTGATTGCACACTCTTAGGTCAAATCGGTATGGCTCTCCCAGGAAGAAACCCACCTTCCAGTTCTCGGGCAACAAGACGAAGTCTCCGAAGGCAGCCTTGAGATGGTCTGCCCAGGCGTAGCGGTGATAGCCCACCGAATAGCCGTTCTGCCAACACATTGCCCCCTGCTTGCGGATCTCCGCCATCTCCTGGTACCAACCATACGCGGCCAGCCCCCAGCTGGTAGAGCTGGACCACTTGTAGTAAGGGATGGTCTTGGTGGAGTACGCAAGGTCGCCGAACAGGGCGCACATGAACGCCGGGCTCATCCCCGGCGCCCACTCGTCACCCATTAGCGGCTTGCGCCGGTTCCATTTGCTGTCGGCGCCTTCATAGTTATGCAGATTGCGCACCCCCAGCACACCGGGCTTATTAATCAACGCCCCGATGCTGAAGGTGTCCATCACCCCTCCGATATCGGTCAAGTCTCCCCCGTGACTGGTTACGCACAGGCGCGTTGGATCCAGCCGGTGGGCCAGTTCCTGCAACTTGAGGGTGCCATACAGATTGCGCTTGTCCGGCCGGATGTTCAGGCAGGCCTCATTGTCAAAACACCAGACCAGGAAGGAAGGCCGGTTCCGGTTTGCCCGGATGGCTTCCTCCATGATCTTGAGTTTCGCTTCCCAGGCCTGTGGGGTAACCGAGCCCTCGCCGGCTCCCGGCCCGTATTGGCACATCACCAGTAGCCCCTTCTCGTCCAGGTAGTCAAGCACCTCATCGGGCGGCACAGAAACGTGAATCCGTATACAGTTTGCTCCCAGCTCGTCCTTGATCGCGTCTATTAGCGCCTTCCGCTCAAAGAGCGGTCCCCCGTAAATGTTCTCTCCCCGGGCGAAGAGGCGTTTGCCGTTCAGGTACAGTTCGTGACCCCGATTTGTGATCTGCCGGTAGCCGAAGCGCACCGTCATCTGGTGTACCGGGTCGGGGTTGAG
>CALFVE010000353.1 GCA_937928475.1 uncultured bacterium
GATCGCCTTCCTTCCCTCCCTGAAGGAAACGATCGCCTGGGCTACCCGCCTTGCCTCCCGCCCTTTTCCCACAATCGAGAAAATCTCGGTGAGCTGCTCAAGGGAATAGGTGTTCACGATCTCGGCCACGTCGGGGCCCGGCTCGCTGGGATCCAGTTTCATGCTGAACCCGGGGCTGTCGAAACTGAACCCCCGGCGCTGGTCCAATAACTGGTCGCGAGACAAGCCCGTGTCCATCAGCGCCCCGTCCAGCCACTGAATCCCCGCCTCCTCCAGAACCTCCTCCAACCGGCTGAAGCGCGCGTGGACCAGCCGGAAGCGCCCGGCATAGGGCGCTAGCCGGCGCCGACAGGCTTCCACAGCGAGGGGATCGCGGTCTAGGCCCAGCAGAAAGCCCTGCGGCCCCAGTCGTTCCAAGATCAACTCCGCATGCCCCCCCTGGCCGAGCGTGAGATCGGCGTAGACGCCGTCGGGTTGGATGTCAAGGAACTCCAGCACCTGGCGCGGCATCGCCGGTTGGTGCAGCGGCCCTGCCTCCGACTCGTTCACGGTTCTCGCGGAGCGCGACCGGCGCCCCAGAAACTGCTGGCCACTCGCTTGAGCTCCTGCGCGCGGACTGTCAAGAACTCCTGCCAGCGACCCGCTTCCCAGCACTCCCAACGCCCCTCATCCACCTTGATCAGGTACGCCTGCAGTTTCCCCTCCCCGCCCAGGCCGGCCCAGCGCATCAGGAAATCAGGAATCTTCGTGCGCCCCTGCGCATCAATTTCACAAAGTTCCGCCGTGGAGATAAGCATTCGGCGCAAGTCGTGCGCGTCGGGGTCTTGCGCCCCCAGCGCGGCGAAGTCCTCGACGTAGCGCTGCCAGGCCTCCGGGGTGAATATCGTGATACAGTTATCAAAACCGCAGGCCATGACCACCGAGGAGCCCAGGGCCTTACGTTGCTCCTCGCGGAGTTTTAGGCGCCCACCAGCATCAATCTTATGCGGCTTGGCCCCGACCGGCTCAATCATGTCTAGTCCGGAGAAATCAGCAGCAGTCCAGTCCAGGTCAATATGGGGCCATTATAGTCCGGCGCAGTCCAATTGTCAAGGGGTATTTCCAGCATTTGCGAAATTCAGGTCCAGCGCGCGTCCCATGCGGCGCACCCGCCGCGATCCTCGACGCGGCTGTGCTCACCTGCCTTTCCGAGGAGAAGGCGACCCCAGGTTGGGGTGCTCCCGTGCAGAATCAAGCCGTGCTCGTACAGTTCGAGGGGCAGCCGGTGAGGAACGAGTAGGCAACAGGGGCGAACAAAAGGGGGACGGGATGCCCCGGTCTGAGCAACCCCATGCGAGGGCGTCAGTCTTGGCCGCGCAGCGCCCGGACCGCGGCAGCCAGGCCCTGGGGGTGACCAAAGAGGTAGGTGCCGGAGACAACGGCATCGGCCCCCGCCGCAATCATCAGCGGCGCGGTCTCAGCGTTGAGACCCCCATCCACTTGCAGGTGCGTGGGCAGCCCGCGTTCGTCAATCAGGGTGCGCACCTGCCGCACCTTCCCCACGGTCTGGGGTTGGAACTGCTGCCCCGACCACCCCGGCTTTACGCTCATGATCAGGACGTGATGCAATTGGGGCAGCCAGCGCCCGACGTCATCGGCGGGAGTCTCCGGGTTGTAAGTCAGACCGGCCCCGCAGCCGGCTTCCCGAATCTGGTCCAAGACCGCGGTGGGGTCGGCCAGGGCCTCGCGGTGGACATTGATGGAATCGGCCCCGGCTCGGACGAAGTCAGCAACCTGGCGTTCCGGGTGTTCGATCATGAGGTGGGCATCGAGGTGTAGGTCGGTGAGGTTTCGGACGGCCTCCACCAGCGGCGGGCCCATGGTGAGCGGGGGCACGAAGTGCCCGTCCATGCAATCGAAGTGCAACCAATCGGCGCCCGCTTCGGTCAAACGCGCAACCTCGTCGGCGAGGTGAGCCAGGTCGGCGCAGATGATCGAAGGGCAAACAATGATGTGGGTGGCAGGCACCTCAGGACTCCTCGGCCGGCGGCGTAGACGACGCTGAGGTTGCTTCCGGCGGTCCCGCCACCTGGGGCAAGGCCGCCGTGTCTTCCGTGGAGGGCTCCAGGGGCACGGCCAGGGCGGTTTCCTGCTCCGGCGGCGGGGGCGCGGGCGGCGGCTCGGCACCCAGCAGCGAGGTCTGCACCGCCTGCCTACGCCGGCGACGGCCCCGGCGGGCGCGTTCTGGCGATGGCGTGTCCGTTGCCTCACCCCCGATGCCCATGTACAACTGCGGCCCGGGTTCGCGGTCGCCCGGCTCGAGTAAGGCGGCCAGCAACTGCTTCTGGCGCTCCCCACCGTCATCTTGCGCTGCGGGAGGCACGCACACCAGGGCCCGCGTATCTGGCGGCGCCACCAGCAGATCGCGAATCAGCCAAAGGAACGCGGTGAGCGCCAGCACCTGCACCAGTGCCGCAGGCCAAAAGCGAGCGTAGAAGAGAAGAAAATGACTCGCCAACCCCTCCCCGGCGAGGGGCGAAGGTGAGACCAGGGCCAGGATCAGAGCCAGCGTCCCGCGCAGAAGCAAACCGAGGAAGACGCCTAGCGTGGTCCGCACTCGGGGCAGGCGAGGCGCGCCTGCACCCAGGGCCAGCAGATACAACACCACTTCTATGGGAACGACAATGGCCAGCGCCGTGAGCAGCCGTAGCGGGCCCGCCACCCGGGCGCTTTCTAGCAAGATGCTGCCGACCACTCCCACCACACAGGCCACCAGCAGCCAGACCACCGCACCCAGCGGGGTCTGGATTGCGGCCGCAGCCGGCTCGGCAGGCGCAGGGGGTTGTCGGCGCGTCCGTCTCACCTTGCGCAAGGTGTTCCCTGCCGCG
>CALFVE010000354.1 GCA_937928475.1 uncultured bacterium
CTCGCTTTGCACCTAGACAGCATGAATCGCGAGCGCCAGCGCGAGCAGGAGGCGGTCTACGCCGAGGCTCAGCGGATGATCGCTGAAGAGGTAGACCTGGAGACCGACCGCGTTATTGTGCTGGCCTCCTCGGAGTGGCACGTCGGGGTGGTGGGCATCGTCGCCTCCAAACTTCTGGAGCAGTACCATCGGCCCACCATTATGCTGGTAGAGGAGGAAGGCCGCCTGCGCGGCTCCGCACGCAGCCTGGGGGGCTTTGACATCGCCGCGGCTCTGCAAGAGTGCTCCGCGCACTTGCTCCGCTTCGGAGGTCATGCCCTGGCCGCCGGTCTCAGCCTGCGGCCCGAAGACCTCGAGGAGTTCCGCCGCCGCCTCAGCCAGGTTGCCTCCGCGCGCCTTTCCCGCGAGGCGCTGATACCGCGCCTGGTCATTGACGCCGAGGTCGGCCTGCACGAGATTGATGAGCACCTCCTCGCCTCCCTTCAGTTGCTGGAGCCCTATGGCCACGGCAACCCGGAGCCGCTGTTCCTCACCCGGGGAGTCGAGGTGCTCGACTGCCGTCCGGTTGGCTCGGAGGGACGCCACCTCAAACTTTACGTGCGTCAGGACGCGCGCACCATGGAGTGCATCGGCTTTGGCCTGGGCGCCGAAGCCCGTCGGATCGAGACAGGCGACCGTCTCGATCTATGCTACACACCGGAGATCAACGAGTACGGCGGAACCCGGGGCATCCAGTTGCGTCTGGAGGCCCTCCGTCCCGCCCGCGCCAATTGAACCAGTGCCGAGCCGGAGGCTCTCCGCACCCGTCGCGGGAGCCGGAAAGAAGAACGCCGTCGGGCCTGCGTGGCGTTGCCGTTGTGCTTTCGTTGCGCTGCCGTTCAGCCGTCGTATCGCTATGACCACCTTACAGGTCTCAACCAACCATCGCGAGGAGATCCTCGACCTGACCGGCTTAGTCCAGGACGCGCTGTTGAGCCTGGGCGCCGAAGAGGGGGTCGCCGTGGTCAGCGTCCCCCACTGCACTTGCGCGCTGTACCTCAATGAGAACGAGAGTGGCCTCTTGCAGGACACCCTGGAGTTAGTGCGTCACCTGGGCCGGCTGCAGCGCTGGCAGCATGACCGCATTGACGACAACGCGGCCGCCCACCTGGCCGCCACCGTCCTGGGCGGAACGGTGCTGATTCCTGTCCGCCAGGGGCGACTAGCGCTGGGCACCTGGCAGCGTCTCTTGCTCCTGGAACTCGACGGGCCGCGCCGCCGTTCGGTCACCGTGGCCTTGCTCGCTGAGAAGGCAGGCTGAACGATGGGCGGCCGGCCTGTCGCCATGCCCGAGCAAGCCGTCATCTTGGTCGGCGGCCTGGGGACACGGCTGCGGCCCTTGACCTACCGCACGCCCAAAGCGCTGCTGCCGGTGGTCAACCGTCCGCTTATTTCTTACGAACTGGAATGGCTGCGCCGGGCCGGAGTGAGACAGGTGCTGCTGGCGGTGGGCTACCAGGCCGACATCCTGCGCGGCGCTCTGGGCCAGGGTTCGGCCTGGGGACTCGATCTCGCATACGTCGAAGAGGAAGAGCCGCTTGACACCGCTGGCGCCCTCAAGAACTGCGCGGCCCGCCTGCACGGCCGCTTCTGGGCGCTCAACGGTGACCTGATCTTTGACTTCGACCCCGCGCCTATGGTACGCCAGCACTGTCAGAAGGGGGCCGTGCTCAGCCTCACGCTCCGCCGGGTGGAGGACATTTCACCCTTCGGCCTCATCTTGCGTGACGAATGCGGCCAGGTCACGGGCTTCCTGGAGAAAGTCTCCGAGGACCCCACCGGGCAGCGCACGGTGAATGCTGGTGTCTACCTGATGGAGCCGGAGGCGCTGGAGTCGGTGCCGCCGGGGCGGCCCTGGTCTAACGAGCGCAATTTGTTCCCCGGCCTCGTCGCCTCGGGAGCGACTGTGCTCGGCTTCCTGCCGGAAACGATGCCGTACTGGTTGGATGTGGGGCGTCTGGATACCTACCTGCAAGCGAATCGGGACCTGCTCTCCGGCGCGCTACCCTGGGTGCGCGCGGAGACGGCCGCCGGCGCATCGCTGGAGCCCGGCGCACGCATCATCCCGCCCTGCAGCCTCGCCGAGGGCGTGATCGTACGTGCCGGAGCGCAGGTCGGGCCCTTTGTGTCCTTGGGAGCCGGCGTGGAGGTAGGGGAGCGGGCGCGCCTCCGCGAGACAGTCGTACTGGCTGGCGCCAAAATCGGGCGGCAGGCGCAACTGAGCGAAGTAGTAATAGCCCCAGAGGAGGCCGTGCCACCCGACTATCAGCAACAAGGGGGAGTCGTCTTCAGTGGCTGACTACGAACTGCTTATGATCCCGGGTCCAACTAACCTGCCCGAGGAGGTCCGCGAGGCGCTGGGCCGCCCGCAAATCTCCCACCGGGTGGGCCGGTTCAAAACCCTAGTGGGTGAGGTCACCAAGGGGTTGCAAAGCCTGTTCATGACCTCGCAGCCGGTGCTCACGCTCACCGCCAGCAGCACCGGGGCCATGGAGGCCGCAATCGTCAACCTGCTCTCCCCCGGCGATCCCGTCATCTGCGTGGACACCGGCAAGTTCGGCGACCGCCTGGGTCAGATCGCCGCCATCTACGGGGCCCGCGTGCACACCCTGCGGGTCGAGCGTGGCCAGGCCGTGAGCGAGGCCGAACTGGGCGAGGCCTGCGCCATGATCCGACCCAAGGCCGTGCTTATGGTGCAGAACGAGACCTCCACCGGCGTCTGCCAGGACGTGGCCGCGCTAGCCGAGATCTGCCGTACCTACAACGCGCTCTCCGTGGTGGACGCCGTGAGCGCCCTGGGCGGTATCCCCCTGCGCATGGACGCCTGGGGACTAGACGCAGTCATCGCTGGCTCCCAGAAGGCACTCATGCTGCCGCCGGGCCTGGGCTTTGTCGCCTTCAGTGAACGCGCCTGGGAGGCCGCGCGCACCTCCACTATGCCCAAGTTCTACTTTGACCTCACCAAAGCGCGCTCCTCGCTGGAGAAGGGCGGCGAGACGCCCTATACCCCCAACACCAGCCTGTTTGTGGCCCTCCAGGTAGTACTGGACATGATCGCCGAGGAAGGCCTGGAGCAGCGCTGGGAGCAGCACCACCGCCTGGCCCTGGGTTGCCGCGCAGCCATGGAAGCCTTGGGGCTCACCCTCTTCGCTGCTCCGGAGGTCCGCTCCGATACCATCACCTCTGTCGTCTCACCGGTAGACTCGCAGGAACTGACCAGGGTCGTGCGCGAGCAGCACAACATCATCATCGCCGGCGGGCAAGACGAACTGCGAGGCAAGATCTTCCGCATCGGGCACATGGGTATCTGCGAACTGGGGCACCTAGTGATGACCGTCGCCGCCGTGGCCGATGCCCTAGATGAACTAGGCTATGCTTGTGACAGCGCCGCTGCCGTGTGGGCGGCCGAGTCGGCGTATTGACCGTTGATCCGTTCGCGGCGGTGCACCTTCGCTCGCTGCCCTGGGCAAAGCCCGCCGTAGGTTTGCTTCCGTTGCGCTTCCGTTGCGCGGCCGTTCTGCCGCCGTTGTGCTCTTGAGGTAGCCAAGATGAATGACCGTCCCAAGATCCTAGTCTGCGATCCCCTCAGCGAGGAGGGCCTGGCGCTCCTGCGCGAAGCCGGGGAGGTAGACGTCTGCCCCGGCCTCACCGAGCCGGAACTCATCGCCAAGGTCCCCGGCTATGCCGCGCTGGTCGTGCGCAGCGGCGTGAAAATCACCGCCCCAGTCATTGAAGCCTGCGACCGCGTGCGGGTCATCGCTCGCGCCGGGGTGGGCGTGGACAACATTGATGTGGCCGCCGCCACCCGCAAAGGCATCTTGGTGGTCAACTCCCCCGGCGGGAATACCCTCTCCACCGCCGAGCACACGATCGCCCTGCTCTTGGCTCTGGCCCGCAACCTCCCTCAGGCTAACGCCTCCTTGCGCAGCGGCAAGTGGGACCGCAAGTCCTTCCTGGGCCGCCAGGTTACCGGCAAGACCCTGGGCGTGATCGGCTTGGGACGCATCGGTAGTGAGGTGGCTCGCCGCGCCAAGGGCCTGGAGATGCAGGTGCTGGCCTGCGATCCCTTCGTCTCCCAAGACTACGCCGCCGCCCTCGGCGTTACCCTGGTGGACCTGGAGACGCTTCTGCGCACCAGCGACTACGTCAGCCTGCACGCCTCCCTCAGCGAGCAGACGCGGGGGATGATCGGCGCCGCGCAACTGGCTCTGATGAAGCCCACCGCTTGCCTGATCAACTGCGCCCGCGGCGGCCTGGTGGACGAGGCGGCTCTCAAGCAAGCCCTGGAGGAAGGCCGCCTGGCCGGGGCCGCGCTGGATGTCTTCGCGCAGGAGCCGCCCTCCGATTTCTCCCTCGTGCAATTGCCCAACGTGGTCGCCACGCCGCACCTGGCCGCCTCCACCCAGGAGGCGCAGGAGGTCGTGGCGATCGAGGCCGCCGCGCAGGTGGCGGCGGTGCTCCGGGGAGAGCTGCCTCGCTGGCCGGTGAACGCCCCCACCTTGCCGCCCGAACTGGCGGCCGACCTGCGCCGCTATCTGCCCCTGGTGCAGAATCTGGGCCGCCTGCAGCGGGCGCTTATCGGCCCGGGCCTGCGCAAGGTCGAACTGCGGGGCGCCGCTTTGCCCAGTGAGAAACTGCATGTGCTGCTGCACCATTTCCTCGCCGCGCTCATGGAGGGCCAGACCGAGGAGCCGCTGAATTACATCAACGCTGCCCCCTTGGCGCGCGAGCGGGGCTTGGAACTCAGCGAAAGCCTCACCGGTGCCGCCGGCCCCTACGGGGACCGCCTAGAAGCCCTGGTGACCGACGGCCAGGGGACGCATTCCGTCGCCGCCGCGCTGCTTGAGGACGGCAGCGCCCGGCTGATGGAAGTAGAGGGCTTCAACTGCGATTTGGAGATGGCGGGCCGCGTCATGCTCCTGTGGAACGACATGCCCGGCCAGCCAGGGTTCATCGGCAGGCTGGGCACGCTCCTGGGCGACGCCGGTATCTCCCTGCGCAGCATCCAGGTAGCCGCCAATCTGATGAAGGGCCAGGGGCTGCTGCTGGCCCAGGTGGAGCAGGAGGTCGGCCCCGATCTGGCGGCCCAGGTGACGCGGCTCCCGGGCGTCGCTCGCATCGTCTGGGTGAGGTTCGAACCTCCCCCTGCCTGAGTGAACGACACCATGAACATCCTCATCGTCAACGATGACGGCATCTTTGCCCCTGGCCTGCGCGCCGCCGCGGAGGCGCTTCTGCCTCTGGGCAGGGTGCGCGCGGTCGCTCCTGAGCGCGAGCAGAGCGCGGTGGGCCACGCCATCACCCTGCACAAGCCCCTGCGCTTGGACCCCGTGGACCTCAACGGCCTCCCCGTCGAAGCCTTCGCCAGCAACGGCACGCCCGCCGATTGCGTCATCCTAGGTGCCTTGACCGGCGAGGCTCCGCCTGACCTGGTAGTCTCCGGTATCAACCGTGGGGCGAACCTGGGCGAGGAAGTGCTCTACTCGGGCACCGTCTCGGCGGCGATGGAGGCGGCTATCCAGGGGCTGCGGGCAATCGCGGTTTCCGTTTGCTCCTACACTACCGAGGACTTTCGCGCCGCCGCCCGCGCGACCGCACTGCTGGCGGAGTTGATCCAGGGCGTGGACCTCCCTGACGACTGCTTCCTCAACGTCAATGTTCCGTCGCTCCCCTGGGAGGACCTCTGCGGCGTGGAGGTGACCTGCCTCGGCCGCCGCTCTTACATCAACGCCGTGGAGCGGCGCGAGGACCCTCGGGGACGGCCCTATTACTGGTTCAGCGGCGAGCCGCAGGAAACGCGCAGCGGCGCCGGGACCGACATCGGTGCCGTGGCGGCCGGGCGCATCTCCATCACCCCCGTGCATTTCGACGTCACCAGTTTCGAGACCATCGAGCGGCTGGCGACGGTGGCGGAGGCGCTGAGCGCCCGTGTCGCCCAGCCTTGAGCCGTGCTACCTCGCCCTACTCCGCAGCGGCGAACTGCGCCGCCGAGCGGAGCAGGCCCGCGCCCTGCTCAGCCCCTGCCGGCTGTGCCCGCGGGAATGCGGGGCGGATCGCCTAGCCGGGGAAACCGGCTTCTGCCGCGTGGGGGCCCGCGCCCGCGTCGCCAGTCTCGGCCCCCACTTCGGCGAGGAGACGCCGCTGGTGGGTTCGGGCGGCTCCGGCACTATCTTTTTCTCCGGCTGCAACCTGGCCTGCCTCTTCTGCCAGAACTACGATATCAGCCAACTCGATCAGGGCCGCGAGGTCTCAGCCGAGGCCCTAGCCGCCTTCATGGTCGACCTGCAAGAGTACGGCTGCCATAATATCAACTTCGTCACTCCCACCCACGTGGTGCCGCAGATCCTGGAAGCTCTGGAGATCGCTGCTGGGCAGGGGCTGCACTTGCCCTTGGTCTACAACTGCGGCGGCTATGAGCACCTGGACACGCTCCGCCTGCTCGACGGGATCATTGACATCTACATGCCCGACGCCAAGTACGACGACCCCCAGGTAGCCGAGCGCCTCTCCTCGGCGCCCGACTACCCAGCGGTCAACCGCGCCGCCCTGCGTGAGATGCACCGCCAGGTGGGCGACCTGACCCTCAATGAGGCCGGGCTGGCCGTGCGCGGCCTGCTGGTGCGGCATCTGCTGCTCCCCGAAGGCCTGGCGGGCACAGAAGGAATCATGCGCTTCCTTGCCGAACTAAGCCCCGACACTTACGTGAACGTGATGCCGCAGTACCGGCCTTGCTTCCGAGCGGCGCAGGTCCCGGCCCTGCAGCGACGAATTACTGCCCAGGAGTATGCCGAGGCGGTCCGGCTGGCCCGCGCCGCTGGACTGCATCGCTTGGACGAGCGGCGGCTCTAGGCCTGGCGGGCCGCCGGTCCTGGGGAACGGATAGCAAGCGAGTGCGGTTGGCGACCGGACGGCTCGGGTCGCCCTTAGGAGGGCAGCGCCATGAACGAATTCTGGATGCAACTCAAGCAGTTCTGCTCCCGCCTGTTCCGGAGCAGCAAGCACGGCATGGAAACCCTGGCGGAGACCCTGGACCGCCAGGCCGCCATCCAGCGGCTGGCCGCCCAGGCCCGCGCCTTGAGCCGAGAGCGCAACCAACTGGTGGTCACCATCGGCAAGAAGGTCTATGCTCTGCATCGGCGCGGCAAGGTCAAGAACCGCGACGTGCTCGCCGACTGCAAGCGCATTGACGAAATCCGGGACCAGATCGAGAGTCTGAAGGCGCAGATCGAGGAGATCCGCCGCAAGGCGGCCGGGGACCTGGGCGAGGCGGAACTGGAGGACGACTCCTTCCTCGCCGAGGAGGAAGCCGCCGAGGAAGGCGGGGCGGAGGCCGCACCCGCCGAGGAGGGCGAGGCGGAGGCCGGGGCTGCGGAGGCGGTCGCCGAGCCGGCGCCGGAGCCGGAAGCCGCGGAGCCCGAACCGCCCCCGGCCGAAAGCCCGGCCGGGGAGACGGTCGTGCCACTGTGCGTTGAGCCTGCCGCCGAGCCGGGCGAGGCTGAAGCCGGCGAGCAGGCTGCCGAAGAGCCTCCGGGCGGCTAGGCCGGGACGCTGGCGCGCCCCCGGCGGCGGGGCTTTGGGGAGGCAGTGATGCGACAGGCGTCCTCGCCTGTCGCGCCCGTTACCGGCGATCGGCGGTGGGAATGCCGCCCGCAGCCGGCGCACCATATCAGCCTTCTCGGGGCACGGGAGGTTACCTCTGCAGATGGAAACAAAGTACGTCTTCGTCACTGGCGGGGTGGTGTCGGCAATCGGCAAGGGCATCACCACCGCCTCGCTGGGCATGTTGCTCAAGCGCCGCGGCTACCGAGTGGCCCTGCTCAAGATTGACCCCTACCTCAACACCGACGCCGGCCTGATGAACCCCTTCCAGCATGGGGAGGTCTACGTCACCGACGACCGCGCCGAGACCGACCTTGACCTGGGCCACTATGAGCGCTTCGTGGACGAATCCATGAGCAGTCTGTCCAACCTCACCACCGGGCAGGTCTACGCCGAGGTCATCCGTAAGGAGCGCGACGGTGGCTACTACTTGGGCGCCACCATCCAGGTCATCCCCCACGTCACCGACGAGATCAAAGAGCGCATCCGGCGGTGCGCCCGCCATCACCAGGCCGATATCTGCATTGTCGAGGTCGGCGGCACGGTCGGCGACATCGAGGGCCAGCCCTTCCTGGAGGCCATCCGCCAGATGCGTCGCGACGAGGGCCGCGACAATGTCTGCTACGTGCATGTTACTCTGGTTCCTTACCTGGGCACCGTGGGGGAACTCAAGACCAAGCCCACCCAGCACAGCGTGCGGGAACTGCGCAGCATGGGGATTCAGCCTGACGTGCTGGTCTGCCGCACCCAGCATGCGCTCAGCCGGGAGATGCGTGCCAAGATCGCGCTGTTTTGCGACGTGCCCCTCGAGAACGTGGTGGAGGCGCGCGACATCCAGAAGACGCTCTACGAGATCCCCCTGGCCCTGGAAAAGGAGGGGATCGCCAACCTGGTGACCCGGGTGCTGCACCTGCCGGACCGGGAGGTGAACCTGGACGACTGGCGGGAGATCGTGCGTCCGCTCCTGTCTCCCTCCAAGTCGGTACGCATCGCCATGGTCGGCAAGTACATGGACCTGCACGATTCCTATCTCTCCGTGACCGAGGCCATCAAGCACGCCGGCGGCGCCAACGACGCCGAGGTGATCGTGGACTACGTGGACTCGGAGGACGTAGAAAAGCACGGCGCGGCGGCCTTGCTGGAGGGAGTTCAGGGTGTGCTGGTGCCTGGCGGCTTCGGGCACCGGGGCATTGAGGGAAAGATCGAGGCCATCCGCTACGCCCGCGAGAACCGTATTCCCTACTTGGGCCTGTGCTTGGGCCTGCAGACGGCGGTCATCGAGTTTGCCCGCAACGTCTGCGGTCTGAGTGGGGCCAATTCCAAGGAGTTCGACGAGGAGACGCCGCACCCGGTGGTAATCTACCTCAAGGAGCAGGAATACGTCACCGAACTGGGGGGGACCATGCGCCTGGGCGCCTACCCCTGCGTGTTGCAGCCCGGCTCTCTGGCCGAACGTCTCTACGGCACGCGCGAGATTTCCGAGCGGCACCGGCACCGCTACGAGGTGAACAACGCCTACCGGGCCCGGCTGGAAGAATGCGGCCTCCGCTTCTCGGGGACTTCGCCGCAGGGGGACCTAGTCGAGATTATTGAACTGCCGGACCATCCCTTTTTCATCGCTTCCCAGTTCCACCCGGAGTTCAAGTCCCGTCCGAACCGCCCGCACCCGCTGTTCCGGGGGTTCATCGAGGCGGCCTTGGCGAGGCAGGAGAACACTGTGCCGGAGGCGTGAAGGAAGCGCAGAGGAAGCGCAGAGGAAGCAAAACGGAAGCAAAACAGAAGCAAGACAGAAGCAAAACGGAAGCGGAGAGGGAGCGCAGAAGGAGGAGAGGAGAGAAGGGAACTCGGAACGCGATAGGTCAGATATGCCCCGCTTCAAGAACCTCAAGGCGTGGCAGAAGGCTCACGAACTCACCTTGGCTGTCTACCGTCTCAGCCCCGCGCTTCCCAGCCAGGAGCGGTTCGGGCTCTGTGCGCAGATGCGGCGAGCGGCGGTGTCTGCGGCAGCAAGCCTTGCGGAGGGCCGCGAACGCGGATCCGATGCCGATTTCGCTCACTTTGTCACCATGGCAGCAGGATCGGTGGCCGAGGTGCGCTACTACCTAATCTTGGCCGAGGACCTAGGATACCTCGATGGGCCTGGGTTGACTCAGACCGCCAATCTCGCCGTCGAAGTCGGGCAGATCATCCACGGGCTGCGAAGCAGGCCCAAGACAAGCGCGGGCTGCTGACCGGCGTACTCGGTGCGGAGCGCAGGCTCGGCTTGGTGGACGGATCCGCATGCAGCGCGCACACACATACAACGGTGTTGGCCCCTGCCGAGCGCTGCAGGACCACATACTGGCACGTGGCGAGTCGCCTCGCGGCTCTCTGAGACACAGCGCGCGTGCCATGCCGTTCCGGCTTCTTCTGGGCTTCCGTTGCGCTTCCGTCGTGCTATCTCAGCGAGGTGCCTTCTCATTCTCGACCGTCTCAATCCTGAACAACGTGCTGCCGCTTGCGCTCTGGAGGGGCCGGTGCTCATCTTCGCCGGGGCCGGCTCCGGCAAGACCCGGACTCTGACCCACCGTCTCGCCTATATGGTGAAGGAGTGCGGCATCCCGCCGGAGCAGATCCTGGCGGTTACCTTCACCAACAAGGCCGCCAATGAGATGAAAGAGCGCATCCGCCTGCTCATCGGCGACCAGGCGGAGCGCGTTTGGGCGGGGACCTTCCACTGGTTCTGCGCGCGCCTCCTGCGCGCCGCGGGCAAGGCCATCGGAATCCCGCCCAACTTCACCATCTATGACGAGACTGACTCCCTCACGGTCGTCAAGCACGCGCTGTCCGCCCTTAACCTGAGCCAGGACCTGGTCAAGCCCCCGGCGGTGCTAAACGAGATTAGCCAGGCGAAGAACCGACTGCTGACGGTCAGCGAATATCGCGCTGCCAAGGACGACCCGCTGGGGCAGGCTGCCCGCCAGGTTTACCGCCTCTATCAGGAGGAGCTGCGGAAGGCCGGCGCGCTGGATTTCGACGACTTGCTCATGCTAGCAGTGCAGCTGCTGGAGAAACACCCGTCGGTGCGCAAGAAATACCAGGAACGCTTCCGCTACCTCTTGGTGGATGAGTACCAGGACATCAACTACGCGCAGTTCCGACTGCTGCAACTGCTGGCCGGGGAGCGGGCGAACCTATGCGTGGTGGGTGACGACGACCAGAGCATCTACGGCTGGCGGGGGGCCGACGTCAGCCTGATCCTTTCCTTCCAAAGGCACTTCCCCGAAGCGCGGATTTTCCACTTGGAACGCAACTACCGCTCCACCCAGAAAATCCTGCAGGCGGCGAACGCGATCATCGCCCGCAATCCCGAGCGCGCTCCCAAGGAACTGTGGACCGAGAACGAGCCGGGGGAGGAGGTAGTCCTATACACGGCCGTCAACGAGGAGGAGGAGGCCGAGTGGGTAGTGGACACCATCCGACGCCTGGTGGCGGCCGGCGAGGCAACCTGGGGTGACTTCGCCGTCCTGTACCGGATCAATGCCATGTCGCGCATCTTCGAAGAGGCGCTGATGGCCTACAACCTGCCCTATGAGGTCATCGGCGGCATGCGCTTCTTCGACCGGGCGGAGGTCAAGGATCTAGTCGCTTACCTGCAGGTCCTGCACAACCCGGACAATTCCATCGCCCTGCGGCGCATTATCAACGTGCCCACCCGCGGGATCGGGGAGGGCGCGCTGGCGGTCCTCGACCGCCTGGCGCTGCGGCAGGGTACCTCGCTGTGGGGCGCGCTCCTGCTGGCGGTGCAGGACGAAGACCTCCCGGCGCGCACGCGGAACGCCTTCCGCGGCTTTGTGGACCTCATCCAAGGGCTGCGGGAGAGTCTGCCGGAGATGTCCCTGGCGCAACTGGCGCGGGAGGTGATTCGGCGCAGCGGCTACCTGAGCCGTCTGCGGGAGAGCGCCAAGGCCGACGATGCCCGGCGGGCGGAGAATGTGGAGGAGTTTGTCAACGTGGCCGCCCGCTTTGCCGCGCGGCGGCGCGAGGCGGGGGAACTGGCCGATTTCCTGGAATATCTCGCGCTTTCCAGCGACATAGACCAGGCCGAGGCGCTGGGGGAGAAGGTCGCGCTGCTCACCCTGCACAGCGCCAAGGGCCTGGAGTTCCCTAACGTGTTTATCGTCGGCCTGGAGGAGAACATCCTGCCTCACCACCGGAGCCTGGCGGGTGAAGAGGAGGATGAGGCAGAGATCGCGGAGGAGCGGCGGCTGCTGTACGTGGGCATGACCCGCGCGCAGCGCCGCTTGTGGCTGAGCCATGCGGCCAGCCGGATGCAGTTTGGGGAGCCGCGGCAGAATGCGCCCTCGCGCTTCCTGGCCGACCTGCCCAAGGAGGGGGTCCGGCGGTTGGGACGGACTGAGGGCCTGGTGCGTAGAGGTGGGCACCGACTGCCTGCGTTCTCCGAGCAACCAGAGATGGCGATGAGCGGGAAGCCGCTTGATCTGACCGCGATTCTCTCGCGGGTACGGCGGGAGGCGACGCGGGGTCCACAGGCGGTGGCGGAAGCGCCGGCTCCCTCTCTCCAGGCTCGCTCTGGGGGGGAGAAAGCAGCGGAGGCGACGCCTGCCGAGGCGGCCAGGTTTGCGCTGGGAGACAAGGTCGTGCACCCCAAGTTCGGGCAGGGGATGATCGTGTCACTGGTCGAGGACAGGGGGAGCGTGATCGCGACGGTGGCCTTTCCCGGCGGAGGCGTGAAGCGGCTGGACCTTAGTCTGGCGAGGCTGCGGAAGGCGTAGGAGGGAAGCGGGGCGAGGACGGGGAAGCCGCGAGTTGCGAGTGCAGAGCGAGGGAGGCAAGGCACGAGGCGAAAAGGCGGCCCCCTGCGGTTTTGGGGCTGAGGCGGGTCGGATTCGGTGTCCGGGCGCCGCTCTTCACAGCCTCCCCAGGAAGTTCCCAACTCCCAGCCTTTGGCTTTCGAGTTGCGGCTTTCGGCTTCCGACTTCGGACTGTCTTGGACACCATTCTCGGAGGTGTGTTCCATGTCTATTCCCCTTGCTATCTGCTCCAAGATTCTGCAGGAGCGGCCCATGCTGGAGGCCATCGAGGTCGCTGCCGAGATCGGCTACACGGGCATGGAGATCTTCGGGGTGCCGAAGCATCTGCCCCTGGAGGCCAGCGATGAACTGGTGGCGCAAACCGCCCGGGCCCTGGAGAAGGCCGGGATGGAGGCGGTAACCCTGTGCACTTACCTGGGCGGGCTTGCCGAGAAGAGCGATGCCGAATGCCGGCAGGTGCTGGAGGGGCTGGAGCGGTACCTGGAGATCGCTGAGGCGCTGGAGTGCGACATGATCCGGGTCATGCCCGGGGGGCCAAACGACGTGCGGGAGGCGCGCGAGGATCACTGGGGCCGGGCGGCGCACTACCTGGCCGAGTGCTGCGATCTGGCGCTGGGCCGGGGCGTGGGGATCATCGTGGAGAACAACTGGGGCCTGAGCATGACGGTGGATTCGACCCTGGACCTGGTGGCGCGCGTGGACCGGCCGAACCTGGGTATCAATTATGATCCCGGCAACTTGTACCGCATGGGCAAGTACTACGGCATTGAGGCCCTCGAGCGGTTTGGGGAACTGGTCTGGAACGTGCAGGTGAAGGACGCCGACAAGTCCACGGGGGAGGACCGCTGGTGGCTGCTGTTCGGCGAAGGGCACGTGGACTACCGCGCTATCTTCCGCTGGCTGTTGGATGAGGAGTACGAGGGGTACATCTCCGCCGAGTGTCACCGCGAGCCCGATGAGAAGATGAGCGACTTGGATATCGCACGGCACGAGTATGAGGCGATGCGGGCGCTGCT
>CALFVE010000355.1 GCA_937928475.1 uncultured bacterium
CCAGCATCATGCCCAACCTGCTGGTGCCTCGCATTGCCCAGACTCTGGCCGAACTGACGGCCCCCCGGGTTTACGTCTGCAATGTGATGACCCAGCCGGGGGAGACGGACAACTTCACGGCTGTGGATCATGTCGAGGCGATTTTGCGGCATGTGGAGGGCCCGATCTTCGACTACGTCTTGATGAACACCCGCCGGCCCAGTGAGGCGGTACTGGCGCGCTACCAGGCGCAGGGCGCGCACCTGGTGGAGCCGGATGAGCGAGGCATTGCCCGCCTGGGGCTGGTGCCGGTCTGTCGGGACCTGATTGCGGAAGGCTCCTGGGCCCGGCACGACCCCCTGAAGCTAGCCAAGGCCATCATGGAGCTGGTGGCGGAGCATCGCTAGGCGCCCGGCGCGAGTGGGACGGGCGCAACCTGTGGCGCTTGGTAGGTCGGGAACCTACGGGAAACAAACAGTCTTGGGCCGCGGCGCGGCCGGCAAGCGGGCGCGAGGAGTTGCGCCCCCAACAGCGACGGGAGGGTGCTCCCGTCACATCACATTAGGAGGGATCAACCTTGTCTGACCCAGTAAAGATCGGTATCAACGGATTCGGTCGCATCGGCCGGCAGGTATTCAAGGTCATCCAGGAGCGGTTCGCCGACAAACTGGACGTGGTGGCCGTCAACGACATCACCGACAACGACACCCTGGCGCATCTGCTCAAGTACGACAGCATCTACGGTCGCTACTGCGGCGAGGTCAAGGCGACGGAGGAGTCCATCATCGTGGACGGCAAGGAGATTGCCGCGCTGGAGATCCGCAATCCGGCGGAACTCCCCTGGAAGGACCTGGGGGTGGAGGTGGCCTTGGAGTCCACCGGCCTATTCACCGACGTGGAGAAGGCCAAGGCCCACCTAGCGGCCGGCGCTAAGAAGGTGCTGATCTCGGCTCCCGCCAAGGGCGACTGCCAGACCATCGTGCTGGGTGTAAACCACGACGCCTGCGACCCCCTGGGGGAGGTCTTCTCCAACGCCTCCTGCACCACCAACTGCCTGGCCCCCATGTGCAAGGTCCTCAACGACAAGTGGGGGATCAAGCGGGGCTTCATGACCACCGTCCACTCCTACACCAACGACCAGCGGGTGTTGGACTTGCCGCACAAAGACCTGCGCCGGGCGCGGGCTGCGGCGCTCAACATCATCCCCACCTCGACCGGAGCCGCCAAGGCGATCGGCCTGGTGATCCCCGACCTGAAGGGGAAGATGGACGGCTATGCCCTGCGGGTTCCCACGCCTACCGGCTCGCTGACCGATCTCACGGTTGAGTTGTGTGAGCCTGTTCCCGGAGACAACCCTGCAGACTGGAAGGCCGCGGTCAACGCGGCCTATGCTGAGGCCTCCTGTCAGGCCCCGCTGGCCGGGTACTTGGAGTATACCGAGGAGCCGATTGTTCTGCAGGACATCGTGGGGAATCCGGCTTCCTGTATCTTCGACGCCGGGTTGACCAACGTCATCGCCGGCAACCTGGTCAAGGTCGGCGGCTGGTACGACAACGAGTGGGGCTACGCGAACCGCACCGCCGAGTTGCTGGCTGTCCTCGCCGGCTTCCTGTGCGCCTAGTCGGTAGCGGCGGCTCCTAGGTCAGGGCCCGGGCCGACGGCGTGTGTTCAGCCGGCCCCGTCAGGGCGGCGTGCTGCTTGCCGCGGGCGGCACGCGGGCCCCTCCCTTAACCGTGCGGCCCCGAGGAGTACAGCCGCGATCGCTGAGCGCTCGGCAGCCGCGAGGATGACCGCTGCTTCGTTTTCGAGGAGGGAAGACCCCATGAATCGCAAGACCGTCGCTGAGGTAGAGCTCTCGGGCCGCAAGGTCCTCACCCGAGTGGACTTCAATGTGCCCCTCGAAAACGGCAAGATCGCGGACGAGACCCGGATCGTCGCCGCCCTGGAGACCATCAACTACCTGCGGGAGAACGGGGGCAAGGTGATTCTGTGCTCCCATCTTGGCCGTCCCAAGGGTAAGCCAGATCCGGCGCAGAGCCTGGCGCCCTGCGCGCAGGCGCTGGCCGCGCATCTGGGGAGTCCGGTACGCTTTGTCCCCGACTGTATCGGGCCGGTGGTGGCCGAGGCGGTGGAGGAGATGGTGGCCGGCGATGTCATCCTGCTCGAAAACACCCGCTTTCATCCCGGCGAAGAGGCCAAGGACGAGGCGGAAATGCTGGCCTTTGCGGAGCAACTGGCCGCGCCGGCGGACATGTATGTAAACGATGCCTTCGGCAGCAGTCACCGCAAGCACGCCTCGGTCTACGGCGTCACCCGCTTCCTTAGCCCTTGCGTGGCCGGCTTTCTGGTGGAGCGGGAGGTCAGCGCGCTCAGCCGCCTGCTCGCTGCGCCGCAGCAGGGCTTCGTGGCGGTGCTCGGCGGGGCCAAGGTCGCTGACAAGATCGGCACCATCAAGAGCCTGCTGGGCAAGGTGGAGACGCTGCTCATCGGCGGCGCCATGTCCTGGGCTTTCCTCAAGGCGCAGGGCCACGAGATCGGGCGCTCGCTCTTCTTCCCGGAGAGCCTGGAGGCGGTGAACGACCTACTCCGCACCATGCACGATGCGGTAGCCACCAAACTGCGCAACCCCGTGGACATCGTCGCGAAAAACATGGAGACCGGGGAGATCAAGGTGCTCCCCTGGGGAGACATCGCGGAGCCCTGGGCGGGAAAAGACATCGGCCCGGAGACAGCGGCCCAGTATGCGGAGATCATCCGCAAGGCCGAGACTGTCTTCTGGAACGGGCCGATGGGCAAGTTCGAGGAGAAGCCTTTCGATGAGGGCACCTTGGCCATCGCCAAAGCAATGGGCGACTGCCCAGGCTTCAACGTGGTGGGTGGCGGGGATTCGGTAGCCGCGGTGACGCAGATGGGCCAGGCCGACCGCATTGATCATGTCTCCACCGGCGGCGGCGCCAGCCTGGAGTTCATCGAGTTCGGGACGCTGCCCGGGGTGGAGGTGCTGGACGAGAGGTAGTCGCGAGGCGCGAGTCGCTGGTCGCGAGTGGGGAGGAGAAGCACTGCCTGGTCCGCCGGTCGAGAACACTCGACTCAACATGTTCGCCTCAACGGACAGGTGGGGGGCATAGCCAGTGCCACCTGCACGTGTGGCATAAGGTGTGCCATCTTGCGCGCACGCTACATGCGGTCACTCGTAGCTTCCCGCCGGACGAGCGCTACGGGCTTACGGCTCAGATGAGGCACGCTGCAGTGTCTCCCTTCTAACATCGCCGAAGGTCCCGGAAGCTGGGATCCGGCGGAATTGCAGCGGTACCGGTGGGCTTCTGGCTGAACTGGAGATACCGGTGGAGCCGGCCGGAGGGTTCGGCTACCTGCGCGAACAGGAAGCGGGACCGTTGTACAAGGAGATGAACGAAATCGCTGCCATGCTTGTTGCCCTGCGTCGGAGGTTGGGACAAGCAGGCCAGCGCCCAGCGGACCCGCGTTGAGGCAAGAGCGGGTCCCCACTCCCGTCGCGATTCGCGACCAAACCGGAGGCACCCACCCTATGCGCATTCCCATCATGGCCGGCAACTGGAAGATGAACTGCGATAACGACGAGGCCTGGGACCTCGCAGTCGCCGTCGCCGACGGCGTCGAGGAGATCGAGGGCTGCCAGGTCGTTCTGTGCCCGCCCTTCACGGCGCTGAGCACCGTGGAAGAAGCCCTGGAAGGCACAGACCTGGCCCTGGGGGCCCAGGACCTGTACTGGGCAGACAGCGGCGCCTTTACCGGCGAGGTCTCCGCCCGCATGCTCACCTCCTGCGGCTGCGAGTACGTGATCATCGGACACTCCGAGCGGCGCGGACGCTTCGGCAAGCCCCCGGAAGACGACCCTCGCCTGCTCACCGTCTTCGGCGACAACGACGCCACCGTCAACCGCAAGGTGCGGGCGGCGGTGGCCGCCGACCTCCTGCCTATCGTCTGCGTCGGAGAATTGCTCTCCGAGCGGGAGGCCGGGCAGACCGACGAGGTGGTGCGTCAGCAGGTACTAGCCGCCTTGGAAGGCCTCGCCGAGGAGGACATTCTCGACCTCACTTTCGCTTACGAGCCGGTCTGGGCCATCGGCACCGGCCAAGTCTGCGACGCGCCCGAGGCGAACCGAGTGATCCGGCTCATCCGCGACCTTCTGGCCGAGAAGGTCGGCACTGCCGAGGCTGAGAATTTGGCGATTCTTTACGGGGGCAGCGTCAGCCCCGACAACATCCGGGGACTGATGGAGCAGCCCGAAATTGACGGAGGCCTGGTGGGCGGCGCCTCGCTGAAGGCGGAGGCTTTCTGCGAACTGGTGCGGGTGGCCGCCGAGGTGCGGGGAGCCTAGCAGATGAAGAAGAGACAGGCCCATTTTCCGCTTGCGAAAAATGGGCCCGTCCCCCTTTCCCAAAGGAGGCGCAAATACACCCGAACCGCGTACGCCTGGTCTATCCCTCTCGAGCAGCGCACTTCTTAGCAAGCAGGTCCTTCCAGCAGGAATTCCTTCGGGCGGGTCGAAATAACTAGCACACGGCCAACAATGAGCCTGCGAAAGGAGTGAGACAGATGTGCAAAGTCAGTTTGAGCCTGCTGGGCCTCGCGTTGGCCCTGGCGGCTGGCCTGCTGTCGGGATGTGGTAGTGGTGTGGGAACCAACGACCAGGCCCCCGCTGAGGGGAAGATTGAGGAGTACGTCGGCGACGGCCACGGGGGCACCAAGCCCATCTTCGATCTGTCCGGCTTTCTGGTGGGGGTTATCCCACAGACAGTGGGGGCTACACTGAGTGACGGTAGTAGCTACACAAGCGGCAGCGTCCAGGCCGGAGACGTAAGTTGGTACCGTCTAGCACCTCAAGCGGCGCAGACCGCATGGGTCGTGACTCTGCAACCGACTGCCAATGAGGACAGCGACCTGCGGATGTTTCAGTGGCGGGGCTCCAAGACGGGCTGGACCCAGATCGGGCTAAGCACACGCTTGCCTGCTTCCACAAGCTCGGATGCGCCGCGGGGGGGAGGGTATGCCCCTGACTGGGCCTGCGGCACCGCCGTGCCGAACTATCCGGTGCAAGTGGCCGTATATGGGGACCCGACAACGACTGGCTACAAGCATTACCGGGTGGAAGCGGACATCGTCGCGAATCTGGCGCTCAACGTCGAGACGGATGATGCGTACCTATCCCGCTACAATAGCGACTGGTTCCGCTTTGCGGCTACGGCTGGAAAGCACTACACTGTGCAGCTCACTGCCCTGTCCGGTGATCCTGACTTCTACGTTTACAAGTCTAGCTCGAGCGGTTATGTAACCCGTAACGTCGCTACCGGCGGTGGCACTGCCGGCTTCACTGCCAACGCCGATACTCGCTACTACATCCGGGTCTACGGCTACGAGTCCTCTAACCGGTACACCTTGAAACTGACCAGTCCGTAAGCACAAGGAAAGAGCCGAGGCGGAGCCTTGTGTCCCCGAGGGAAAAGGCTCCGCCTCTCCACCCTCCCTACAACCTCACCGCTACCCCCTTGGCCGCCAGCTCCTCCTTGATCCTGCGTACCGTGTACTCCCGGAAGTGGAAGATGCTGGCCGCCAGTACCGCGTCCGCCTTGCCCACGGTGAGCGCCTCGTACATGTGTTCCACCGTCCCCGCGCCGCCCGAGGCCACCACCGGAATCCCCACCCGCTCCGAGATGCGCCGCAGCAGTTCGATGTCATACCCCGCCTTGGTGCCGTCGGCGTCCATCGAGGTCACCAGCAGTTCCCCCGCGCCCAAGCGTTCCGCTTCCTCAGCCCACCACAGCGCGTCCACTTCCGTCGGCTGACTGCCGCCGTGCGTCCACACCTTCCATTCGATCTCCTCTTCGGGCGCGTAGCCCAGGTACGAATCGTCACGCCCCGCTCGGGGCACGCGCTTGGCGTCAATCGCCACCACGATGCACTGGCTGCCGAAGCGCTCGGCGCCCTCGGTGATCAAGGAGGGATTCTGGAGGGCCGCGGTCATGATCGAGGTCTTGTCGGCCCCCGCTTTGAGGATCTCGCGGATGTCTTGCACGGTGCGCACGCCGCCGCCGACGGTGAAGGGGATGAAGACCTGCTCGGCCACCCGCCGCACCATGTCCAGGACGATGTCGCGCTTGTCGCGGGAGGCGGTGATGTCGAGGAACACGAGTTCGTCGGCCATCTGGCGGTCATATTCTTTGGCTTGCTCGACGGGATCGCCGGCGTCCACGTGATCGACGTACTTGACGCCCTTGACCACGCGGCCTTCGTTCACGTCGAGACAGGGGATGACGCGTTTAGCGAGCATGGGGGCTGACTCCCGGTCGGCGCAGATATGAGAAGAAGGCGGGAACCTGCCCGCCCTACGCGAGATTATACACCTTTCACCCGGCCGGGGGATAGCCTCGGCAGCAGGTGGGTGTCGCCTCTACCCGTGGGTAGCCCACAGGACGGGCCGCGATGAGCGCAACGGATCTGGCCCGCCTGGCTCGCCCCTGGGCCCTCTCCGAAGGGGACGACTGGTCACAACAGGGACAGAGGCTCTCGCGAAGACGCGGAAGCGTCGGTTTCCCCGGCGCGCCAGTTCCCGACCGCCTCCGAGATGCGTAGGGCCCGCCCGTACACGCGCAGAGAAGCCACGCTCGGCGCGATGCGCAGATTGCCTTCGCCGTTGGCCCCGCGCAGGTGGGGGCTGAAGCGCCCCCAGCCGAACTGCCGGAACTCCCCGCCGTCGCAGAGCCGCCCGTCCACCACGAAGCAGATCAACTTGGGCCCTCCGTCCACGATGACCGCCAGGTGATGCAAGCGGCCCGGCTGCAGCAGACCCGGGTCGCAGTCCCAGCGATTTTCCGTGCGCCCGTCGTTGAGCACGATCTCGGCAGTGCCGCGCGCGGTTGTGTGCAGACAGAAGCCCTGCCCGGCAGCAGTGCGGTTGTCGAGGAGCACCTGGCCCGCCTCCAGCGACTCCAGGCGCAGCCACAGTTCCAGGGAGAAGCCGGCGCGCAGGTCCTTCGTGCCGTAGTCGAGACGAGAGTGATCGCGCGCGAGGAAGGCGGGAAGTTCCGGCAGCGGCGCCTCCGACGGCATCACCCCGTCGGCTCCGGGGAGTTCGAGCAGCAGCCCCTCGCGGGCGACCGCCGCCCTCTCGAACTGCCCCCACAACCCCTCCAGCAGCGTGGGGTCAATCTCGTGCACCCGCGCGAGGTTCTTTTGCGTCTCGGTGAGGAAGTACCGGCCGTTCTCCTCAATCAGATCGGGGTAACTGATGCGCACGAAGGGATCGTCGTCGTAGAGGACGATCTCCGGCTGCGACCAGCGAATAACTTTCCCTGTAGGGCCGTCGGCCTCCACGCCGCCGCACAGCCAGCCTGGGTTACGGTCCTCGTAGGCCAGCCAGCCGGGCGCGCTCCGACAGTCTCGCCCATGATTGTGGAACCAGTACAGGTACTTGCCGTTTACGCAGCGCCAGACGAAGTTGGCCGCGCGAGGGTGCTTCATCAATCGTCCGTCGGCAAAGCGCACGTACTGCGGCTCCTCCCAGGTACGCCCCCCGTCGCGGCTGTAAGCGCAGGCGGGATGGCCGTCAATAGTGCGGTAGACGGCGTAGAAGGAACCGTCGCTGAGCACGACGTAGGACTGCTCCTCCGCAATGGGGCCTCCGCCGGGCGGGGTGCGCAGGCCGAAGTCGCCCTCGGGCAGAGTCTCCCAGCGAAGCTTCTCAGGGTCGGACTCGGTAAGCAGATTGTCGCTGCGCAGGAGCACGCCCTCGCTGCGGGTGTAGAAGCCCTCGCCGAAGCCACCGACCTTGATCAGAGGAACGTAGGCCGCGCCGGCGTGAAGGAACGGCTTGCCGACGTTCCAGAAGAAGCGCACCTTTCCCGCGTACGGATTCCGCCGGTCAATGTCCATCTCGCGCACCGGGATGGGGTAGCGCTGCGGCCACCAAGTGCGGCCGTGGTCGTCGCTGTACTTGAAGACGAAGTATCCCAGGCAGTCCACGCGATAGCAGCGCCCACCGGGGAAGGGCGGATCATCGGCCAGGACCTCGCGGAGATTGTCGCTGTTATGATTGTAGAAGCAGTAGACCCGGCCGCTGGGGATCTTGAGCAAGACGGCGTAGGAGGCCTCCGGTCCCTCGGCGGGTTCCAGGGCGACCGCATCGGACCAGGTCCTCCCCTGATCCAGGCTGCGCCGCGTGACGACGTGCTGGCCCGGGTCACCTTCCGCGCCGGGACCGGTAGTAACGACGCACAGCCAGGCGCCGTCGTCGGTGCGCACCACATAGGGCTGATCGCTGTAGTTTTCCGTAGGGATTTCCCAGCCGCAGGCAAGCAGGCGAGGATCGGGGCATTCGGACATGGCGGTCTCCTTTCAGAAAGGTCCCCAGCCCATCGAAAGGTCCACGAACACGGCCAGCCCCAGTAGGATCACGGCTACCGCCATCAGTACGGCCAAGGACCAGGCCTGCCGGGGCTGACCCAGGCTGCGGACGAACTGCTGGTACTGCCGGAGAGCCACGGCCAGCGAGACCGTGCCCAGGCCGACCAGCGCCAGGCCCAGATGGCGGGGGCCGGGCAGATGCGCCTCGGCCAGGGCGGGGCTGGTGGCCTGCAGGTAAAGGAAGAAGCGGTAGATGCTGAAGCCCAGGGCGATCAGCGCCACGGCGGTACGAATCCAGGCCATGAGCGTGCGCTCCGCGGCCAGCCAGGTGCGGCGCAGCGCCAGCGTGGTGCGCTCCTCCGCCAGATGAGTTCGTTCCTCGGCGAGCAGCGTGGTTTCCTCTCCGAGGTCATCCTGATTGGCGCTGGGCTCCGGCGCCTCACTCATACCGCTTGCTTCCTATCAGCCGAGGGCACGCTCATGGCGCAGCCGGCCAGCGAGCGTCCTGGCAGGCATTATACTCCGACGGCGGGCTGACCGCTACCGCCAGCTTTCACCCCTCCCCAAGGCTGCTCTCAGGCAGGGCCGGTGCTGATGGCGGACAGAGGTATTCTTACTACCCACGGTCAACTACTCCCGACGGTGGCCAACCACTTTTCCAGGAGGGGCATCTATGCAATACGAAATCCGGGGTACAATTCTGCAGACGGTGGAGGTCACGCTCGAGGCGGGAGAGAGTGTCTACACCCAATCGGGGGGCATGGCCTGGATGTCCGCGAATATTGACATGACCAGCGGCATGAAAGGAGGCCTGATGGGCGCGCTGGGCCGAGCCATGTCCGGTTCCTCCATCTTTCTGGTGGATTACACCTGCAAGGCGGACGTGGGCAAGGTCACCTTCGCTGCCGAGTATCCCGGCCACATCCTGCCCCTGCAACTGGGCGCCGGACAGTACATGATTGCGCAGAAAGATGCCTTCCTGGCCGGGGAGTCCACCGTGAAACTGGAGATCTTCTTCCAGCGCAAACTGGGCGCGGGGCTCTTCGGCGGCGAGGGCTTCTTCCTGCAGAAGATCAACGGTCCGGGCATGGCCTGGGTGCAACTGTCCGGTGAGATCACCGAGTACAACCTGGGGCCGGGCGAGAACCTGCGGGTAGACCCCGGCCACGTGGCCATGTTCGAGCCGACGGTCAGTTTCGACATCACCATGGTCAAGGGGATCACCAACATCCTGTTCGCCGGGGAGGGTCTGTTTCTGGCCAGCCTCACGGGGCCGGGACGGATCTGGTTGCAGAGCATGCCCATCGTCAACCTGGCCCGCCGACTGATCCCCTACTTGCCGATCAAGCGCGGGAGCTAGGGCCAGAGCCGGGGGAGGCTGCTCCGGTTTTGGCCCAACACCGGAGAAAGCCCCGGTGGGTCTGGGGGTGAGATTTGGCGCCCACCTGTGGGGGCTTTCGCATCTGCGGCCACCAACAACATGCGGAGAACGTGCCCGCTCATCTTTGCTCTGCTAGTGACCCTAGCGCCCCGTTCGGGGCTGGCCGGGCCTGCCCTCACGCGCGTCGTCAACCTCTCCGTGGAGGCCGAGAAGGTCCAGTACAATCGTGAGGAGCAGACCCTGCGGACGGAGGGGACCACCGAGATCCGCAGCGAGATCGAGGGGGACCCGGAGCGCCGCCTCCTCATCCGCACGCAGGAAGCGAGCGCCGATCTGAAGGCCGGCCGGGTCGAAGCCGCCCAAGGCGTCGAGTTCGTCATTCCCCACGGCTATCTGCGGGGTGAGAGCCTGACCCTGGCGACCGAGCCGCCGGCCTTCTCCCTGCGCGGAGCCCAGGCGGTGGTGGACCTGACTCCGCAGGACGGAG
>CALFVE010000356.1 GCA_937928475.1 uncultured bacterium
ATCGCCGACGGCGGGGACGGTACCGCTGAGGTCTTGGTGGAGGCCACGAACGGGCGCTTCGTCTGCGAGCGGGTCAGCGGGCCCCTGGGCATGCCGGTGATAGCCCGCTTCGGCATTCTGGGGGATGCGCGAACCGCGGTCATCGAGATGGCGCAGGCCTCGGGCCTGGCGCTGCTCCCACCGGCTCGGCGCAATCCCTTGCTCACCAGCACCTACGGAACCGGGCAACTCATTCTGGCTGCCTTAGATCGCAACTGCCGTCACTTCGTCATCGGAGTAGGCGGCAGCGCCACCAACGACGCGGGAGCCGGCCTGGCCCAGGCTCTGGGCATCCGTTTCCTGGACGAAGCCGGCCGCGACATCTCCCGCGCGAACGGCCGCAGCCTGGGGCGCATTGCCCATCTCGACGTAAGCAAGCGTGACGCCCGCCTTGGCGATAGTGTCTTTCGCGTGGCGTGCGATGTACAGAACCCCCTGTACGGACCGGAAGGGGCCGCCTACGTCTACGGCCCCCAGAAGGGCGCGACACCCGAAATGGTGGCGGAACTGGATCAGGGGCTGCGGCGATTCGCGAGTCTAGTTGAGCATGAACTCGGCAAGTCAGTGGCAGACCTGCCGGGGGCGGGCGCGGCGGGAGGTCTGGGCGCGGGCCTGGTCGCCTTCTGCAACGCTAGCTTGGAGCCGGGTGCACAACTCATCCTGGAGGTCGTGCGCCTGCGGGAGAAGGCCGCTGGCGCCGACCTCTTGCTCACCGGCGAGGGGTGCCTAGATGCCCAGACTGCCTTCGGCAAGGGCCCCTGGGCGGTCGCGCAGTTGGGCCGCGAACTCGGCATCCCGGTCGTAGCCGTAGCCGGCCAGGTAGCCTGCCCGTCGGAGGAGACGGCCGCTTGGGGTCTGGCGTGGGCCTGGGCGATTTCCGACGGGTTGTCTCTGGATGAAGCGATGAAACCCCAGGTGGCTGTGAGGCGTCTGCAAGCTGCAGGGAGGCAGGTAGCCGAGGCGCTCAAGGCCGGGCGCATCGCATAAGGTGCGGGTACCCTTCCCCTTGCTGGAAGGCGCGGCCTATGCATGTCCCCGGCGAAGACAGCGTCGGGCTTCCCTTTCCGTTTCGGCGAGGGGCCGGGGTGCGGTGAAAGCGGGCGGGATGCGCGGCGCAGGCTCCGCTGATCGCAGCCCTTTCAGAAAGAGTCGTAGCGCACCTACCTTCGCCGAGCCCCCACGACTCGGCTCCAACTAGGAGGCTTCGCACATGGATATCGGCCTGTTAACCGCTCCCTTTGCCCGGGAGTCCCTCGAAACCGTTGTCTCCTTCGCCGCCAAGGCAGGCTTTGCGGCGCTGGAGGTATGCGCCTCGCCCGGCTGCGCGCATTTCGACCCCGCCCAGCCGGAGCGACTGGCCGAAGCCGTCGCGGACGCCGGGCTCCGCGTGTCCAGCCTGGCCGCCTACGGCAACATTGCTGACGCCGACCCCGGCAACCGCGCCCGCAACCAGGACCTGTTGCGCAATCTCGTCCGCATCGCGGCGCGCGCGGGCACTGACGTCATCTGCTGCGGAGCCGGTCTGCCCCCCGCCGGCATGACTCGCGAGGACACCCTGCGGGAGGTCACCGCGCCCTTTTACCGCGAATTGAGCAAGGAGGCCGCCGACCGCGGCGTGAAACTAGCCCTGGAGAACTGGGCGGCCACCTGCATCATGAATCTGGCCCAGTGGGACCTGTGCTTCGAACTAGTGCCGGACGACAACTTCGGCCTGAACTTCGACCCTTCGCATCTGGTCTGGCAGGACATTGACTACCTGATGGCCGTAGAGCGCTACGCGCAGCGCATTTTCCACACCCACGCGAAAGACACCGAGATCGTGGCCCATAAGCGCGCGTTCCTGGGCAACCAGGTGCACGGCTGGTGGCGCTACGTTATCCCCGGCTTTGGGGTGATTGACTGGGGGCAATACATAGGGCGCCTGCGCCAGAACGGCTATGATGGGGTGCTCAGCATCGAGCACGAAGACGGCGCCGTAGGCCGCGAGGCCGGCTTTCTGCAAGGCCTGCGCCACCTGCAACAGTCGTGCTGAAGGGAATCTATGCTTGCTGAACGGCGATTGATGAATCGCATGCTGGACCGCAGCCGGCTCGGACGCCGTGTGGCCGGTTGATCAATCAGCAATCGCAATTCATCAGTTCCCGACCAAGGAGTGACAACCATGGCCAACTTCATCCGCATCA
The DNA here is from genome assembly GCA_937928475.1 of uncultured bacterium. GTDB lineage: Bacteria > Armatimonadota > Zipacnadia > Zipacnadales > Zipacnadaceae > Zipacnadum. Next base: position 2,223 of record CALFVE010000356.1, read on the forward strand.
CCGCTGGAGCGGTCACCGCGACCGCCCAACTGAACGACAGCCACACTGCTCAGGCCATCTGGGAGGCACTGCCTCTCGAGGCCACCGCCAACACCTGGGGTGACGAGATCTACTTCGGCATCCCCGTGCACCTCGGCGAGGAGAATGGGCAGGAGGTGGTCGAACTGGGCGACCTGGGCTACTGGCCGCCGGGGAATGCCTTTTGCATCTTCTTCGGTCCCACACCGATGAGCCGCGGGGACGAGATCCGCCCGGCCAGCGCCGTGAACGTCTTCGGCAAGATTGAGGGTGATCCGAAGGTGTTCAAGGCGGTGCCGTCGGGGACTCGCGTGGTGATCGAGAGAGCGGAGGGTGGCTAGTGGTTGGTAGTTGGTGGTGAGTGGCAGGTGCGTATTGGGCGCGGGCGGCACCCGGTGCACCGCTGTGGGCCGGCCACAAGCCCCAGGCGGGACAGCCTTTCCTCCCGGAGGGAAAGAGGGTACGGGGTAAGCCACAAACCGGCGTCAGGAGGACTTCTTCATGGGCTACCTTCTCGGCCTCGATGTCGGCACGACCGGCACCAAGACATTGCTGATTGACGAATCCGGCAAGGTTTTCGCCCGGGCGCTTGCCGAGTACCCCCTGCTCAGTCCACGTCCGAATTGGTCGGAACAGGACCCCGCTCACTGGTGGCAGGCCACGGTGGCTACTATCCGCCAGGTTATGGCCGCGGCGGGGGTCAGCGGGAGCGAGGTTTCTGGCGTGGGCCTCTCCGGCCAGATGCATGGCTCTGTCTTCCTGAACGCCGGAGACCAGGTGATCCGCCCGGCGATACTCTGGAACGACCAGCGCACCGCCGCCCAGTGCGAGTGGATTACCGAGACTGTGGGACAGGAAACGGTAGTCGCGGAGACCTGTAACCCCGTGTTGACCGGCTTCCAGGCGCCCAAGATCATCTGGCTACGCGACAACGAGCCGGAGAACTATGAACAAGTCCGCAAGGTGCTCCTCCCCAAGGACTACGTCCGCCTGCTGTTGACCGGCGAGTATGCTACCGAGGTCAGCGATGCCTCCGGAACTGCCCTGTTCAACGTGCCCGAGCGCCGTTGGTCGGAGCTGATCCTGCAGCGCACCGGCATCCCCCGCGAATGGCTGCCGGAGGTCTACGAGTCGCCGGAGGTCAGCGGCTACATCAGCGCCGCGGCCGCAGCGGCCACCGGCCTGCGCGAGGGCACCCCGGTGGTCGGGGGCGGCGGCGATCAGGCTGCTGGCGGCGTCGGCAACGGCATCGTGGACACCGGTGTGGTCAGCAGCACGCTGGGCACCTCGGGCGTGGTCTTTGCTTACCTCGACCAGCCGCTGATGGACCCGCTACTGCGCACGCACACCTTCTGTCACGCCGTCCCGGGCAAGTGGCATGTGATGGGCGTAATGCTCTCCGCGGGCGGCTCCCTGCGCTGGCTGCGCGACGCGCTCTGTCAGACCGAGAAGGACCTGGCCGCGGAGACCGGCCGGGACCCCTACGAGTACATGACCGAGGCCGCCGGCTCGGTCCGCTCCAGCGAGGGCTTGATTTTCCTCCCCTACCTGACCGGCGAGCGTTCGCCCTATCCCAACCCCAACGCCAAGGGCGTCTTCTTCGGCCTGACCATGCGTCATACCAAGCCGCACCTGATCCGCGCGGTTTTGGAAGGCGTGGCCATGGGCATGCGCGATCAGTTCGAGATCATGAAGGCGATGGGCGTGGAGTTCCGGCAGGTGCGAGCCTCCGGCGGCGGCGCCCGCAGCCGGCTCTGGCGCCAGATCCAAGCCGACGTTACCGGGGAGGCGCACTGCACCATCAACGTGGATGAAGGCCCTGCCTTCGGCGTCGCCCTGCTGGCCGGAGTGGGCTGCGGGCTGTTTGCTTCGGTTCCGGAAGCCTGCCACGCGACTATCTCGGTCGCGGATCAACTGCTTCCCGATCCGGACCAGGTTGCACGGTATCAAGGATACTATGAAATCTACCGCCTGCTTTACCGGCAATTAGAAGGCACCTTCGATCAGGTGCAAGCGTTGGTGGAGAGGGAGTAGTGGTGAGTGGTCAGTGGCAGGAGGCGGCCGGATGTGGTCGCTTTTCGCGGCGTTTCTGTGCAACTGAAACTCAGACTCTCCTGTACCGTGGTTTGACAACGAAATCGCGCCTCTGCTATAATAGCCACTGCTTGGCGGCCCGGCGCGAGCCGACGGCCCAGGCTGGCGTGCCATTCTAAGGAGGACCTAGCGCCATGGCCAAGAAGATACTCGTGGTTGACGACGAGCGCCATATTGTGCGTCTGGTGCAGGTGAACCTGGAGAAGGTCGGCTATCAGGTAGTCACCGCCTACGACGGCGTCGAAGCGCTGGAGCAAGTCGCCAAGGAAAAGCCGGACATGATCATCCTCGACGTGATGATGCCGCGCATGGACGGCTTTGAGGTGCTCAAGAAACTCCAGAGTGACGCCGCTACCCGGGAAATTCCGGTCATCATGCTTACGGCCAAGGCGCAGGATGCCGACATCTTCCGCGGGTGGTCCTCCGGGGTAAGTTCGTATCTGACCAAGCCCTTCAACCCCCGAGAACTGCTGACCTTCGTGGAGCGCATCTTCCAGAGCCTGGAGCAAGGGCCCAGCGTGGGCTATGGGGAGGAACCTGGCGAGCAAGTCTGGGAGGTTTAGCCGTCCGCCCGCAGTCGGCTCCTCCGATCAACTGACGGACACCGACGGGGACACCTGGCGTGTCCCCGTTTTGTTTTGGCCGCGCCCGGGACCCGACTTGCCGGACTCGAGCCGCGTCAGATCGCGACCCATCTTGGTTTGACACTCACTCCGGGCGGGCTATAATGCCCGCAACATTTGAGAGGCCGCTAGCGATCATGTTCTGGCGTTTTCTCGCCTTTGCCCGCCGATACCGCTGGATGTTGGTGCTGGCCCTGGCGCTGGTGTTTGTGGGCCGGGGCCTGAGCCTGGTGATGCCCTGGGCGATCGGGCGAGTGGTGGATAAGTTCCAAGCCTTTGCCGCCATCGAGGGCCAGGCCCGGGGGGCAGGCCTCACCGCCGCACCCAAAGCGGCCCTGGACCTGGAGGCTGCCCGCCATGCCACCGCCCACTACCTGCTCCTGCTCTTCGCGGCCCTGGCGGCTCTCCACATCAGCCAATGGCTAATCGGCTACGCCCAGCAGATGAACCTGCTGATCGTCGGCAACCGCATCCTGTTTGACGTACGTCAGCGGCTTTTTCGGCACCTGCAGCGCCTCTCCTTGCGCTTCTATGAGCAGAACCCCCACGGCTGGATCATGGCCCGGGTGCTGTATGACGTGGACGCCATCCAGGCCACCCTTTCGGGGAACCTGGTGCAGATTGTCAGCGATACCATCCTGGTTGTGGTCGCTGTGATCATCCTCTACATAATCAACTGGCGCCTGGCCATCATTGCTAGCCTCTCCCTGCCTCTTTATGCCCTCAATTTTCTGGCCATGCGCCAGCAGATTCGGCGGCAGGCGGCCGAGCAGCGTGACCAGTTTTCGCAGGTCTATTCGCTGCTCTCCGAAGACATTGCCGGGATCAAGGTGGTCAAGGGCTTCGCTCGCGAGCAGCGAGAGGCGCGCAGATTCGTCAAGGAGATCCGCGGCACGATCCGGCTCAACCTCCGCTTGGGCCGCCTGCGCACCATCCTGGGCAACAACGCCAACCTCATTACCGGCCTGTCGGATCTGGCCGTGCTGGCCTACGGCTCCTATCAGATACTGTTCATGGGCAACCTGACCCTGGGCATGCTGATTACCTTTCGCGGCTACGTGTGGATGCTCTTCCAGCCCATCATCAACCTCGTCACCGTCAATGACGTACTGAACAACGCCATGGCCGCCGTGGACCGCATTTTCGACACCCTGGACACTCCGCCGGAAATCCAGGAGCGCAAGAACGCCGTCAAACTCCATCGTCCGGAGGGCCGCGTGGAGTTCCGCCATGTGGACTTCGCATACGAGCCCACGGAGCCGGTGTTGCGCGACATCAATCTGGTAGCCGAACCCGGACAGGTGGTGGCCCTGGTCGGCCCCTCGGGAAGTGGCAAGACTACGTTGGTACACCTCATCCCCCGCTTCTACGACCCCATCAGCGGCCAGATCCTGATTGACGGCTATGACCTGCGCGACCTTTCCCTGCGCACCTTGCGCCAAAATATTGGTATGGTGATGCAAGAAGATTTCCTCTTCTCCGGCAGCCTGCGTGAGAACATCAAGTACGGGCGACCTACCGCCACTGACGAGGAGGTCGTCCAGGCGGCGATCGCCGCCAATGCCCACAACTTTATCATGGAGTTCCCGGACGGCTATGAAACGCAAGTGGGCGAACGTGGCGACCGGCTGAGCGGTGGGCAGCGCCAGCGCATTTCGATCGCCCGCGCTATCCTGCGCAATCCGCGCATCCTCATCCTCGACGAGGCCACCTCCGACCTGGATTCGGAATCCGAAGCGCTCATCCAGGAAGCCCTGGACAAACTCATGCGCAATCGCACCACTTTCACCATCGCGCACCGCCTATCCACGGTGATGAACGCCGACCAGATCCTGGTTCTCGACCACGGGCAGATCGTGGAGCGGGGCACCCACGCCGAGTTGGCCACGGCCGGGGGCCTCTACGCCAAACTCTGCGAGGTGCAGTTCAAGCGCGGCCAGGAAAAGATCGAAGAGCACCAGGCGATGATGCGCAACCGGGAGTATTCGCAGGCATGACCTGGCACCCGCTCTGGCGGGGACTGGGGCTGACGGCGGCCGTGCTCCTGGCCATCTCGACAGGCAACGCGCCACCGGGTTTGTCCTCCGCCTCGCCCTTCTTACTGGTCATCCGGGGAACCCACCTCGGGCCCGATGGCGCCGGGCTCGCAGGCCTCGCCGACGACGCCTACCGGGCGGTAGTGGAGGCCCTCTCGCAGGCCGGCCTCCCCTATCGCGGCACCACCGATGAGCAGGTCGCCCAGGGCCGGGAGGATCTGACCAAGCCGGCGGCGATCCTGCTGCCGTACAACCGGGCGCTGAGTCCGGCCGAGGTGAACCTGATCGCAGCAGCGACGGACCAAGGCATTGCGCTAGTCGCCTTCCATGTCGCAGGCGAGCGCTTGGAGTCGCGCCTGGGGGTCAAAACGGGGGACTACCTCAAGCCGACCGAGGAGGAACGGCTTCTCCTGCGCCCAGACGTTGCCAACCTCCCTGGTGTCCCTGCCGCAATCACTCTGCGCCCGTACTTCACCCGCCAGTGGACGCCCCTGGACGACGAGGTCGTGACCGCCGGCTGGTGGGAGCCCGCTCCGGGAGGGGAGGCCATCCGCGCTATCGCCGTCAACCAGCGGGGCGCCTTCCTTGGCTTCGTGCCCCGCAGCGAAGACGCGGCGGCGCTCAGTCCCCTGCTCTGGGCCTTGCTGGGCCGACTCGCGCCTCAGGTCATCAGCGCTAACCTCCCCCGCAACGCTCGCGAACTGGGTCCCGCCGGCCCTTGTCCTTCGCTTGCCGACCTGATGCAGGAGTGGCGCACTTCCGGACGTGGGGCCGAGCCGGAAGCCTGGCTCTACGCCAAGCAGGCCGAAAACCTGCTGCGGCAGATTCCCGACCTCCTGGCACAGGGTAGAACTCAACAGGCCCTGACCCTGGCGGCCCAGGCCCGCGACCTAGCGGGCAAGGCGTACTGGGCCAACTTCCCCTCCCCGGCGCCGGAGATTCGCGGGGTCTGGACCTACCCCCAGGGCCTTCCGGACTGGGACCGCAACCTGGCCCGCCTGGCCCAGGCCCACTTCAACGTGGTCTTTCCTTATGTGGCCACCGCCGGCGTCGCGTACTACCCCAGTGCCGTGCTCCCGCGTCATCCCGACGCCAAAGGCGACTGCCTCGCCGAGGCTTGCGCGGCGGGCGCCAAACATGGTGTTGAGGTGCACCCGCGTATGGTAGCCCTGCAATGCCTCTTCACCCCGCCCTCCGTCAAGCAGGGGCTCGCCGCGCAAGGCCGCTTGATGGTGGACGGCCAAGGCAAGACGCTGGACTGGCTCTGTCCCACCGATCCCCGCAATCAGGAGCAACTCCTGGCGGTGGCCACCGAGATCGTCTTGCGCTACCCGGTGCCGGGGCTGCAGTTGGATTACTTCCGCTACGAGACCAGCGACAGTTGCCTGTGCGCACGCTGCCGGCAGCAGTTTGTGCGGGACACGGGTGTTACCGTCCGCCAGTGGCCGGCCGACGTAGTGACCGGCCCGCTTCGCGAGCGCTTCCTGGAGTGGCGGCGGGAAGTGCTTACCGGCCTGCTGCGCTCCCTGCGTACCCAACTCCGGGCCGTGAGCCCCGATCTAAAACTCTCGGTCGCAGTCTTCCCCAACTGGCAGACCGCCCCCCGGGAGCGTGGGCAGGACCCGATCGCCTGGGCCCAGGCCGGGCTAGTGGATTTCCTCTGCCCGATGACTTACACCCGAGATGTTGGGCGGTTCCGCAGCCTGACGGAGGAGCAGATGCTGAAACTGGGGGGAGCGGTGCCCTTGGCCGCAGGGATCGGGGCCTTCGCCGATGGCATGTCCTTCGACGGCCCGCAGGACCTGGCCGAGCAGATTATGGCAGCGCGTCAGCAGGGCGCCGCTGGCTTCGTCATCTACAATTACAACTCGCGGTTCGCTGCCGATTTCCTTCCCTGGCTTGAGGTGGGCCTCACCCGGCGCGAGGCCCGCCCGGTCTGGGAGAAAGCGACTCCTTAGCGCACAACTCGGAGCGGCCGGACGGCGGCTCGCCTTGGCCCGGTCGAAGTGCGAGACGGCGCCCGTCCGGCCCTTGTCGGGGCTTCTCCTGCTCCCCTCTCGCGAGGAGGCTAGGGGTTAGAGTGGCGACAGGTTGATTCGGCAGATCTGGGGAAGGGGACTTTCCCCGGGTGGTGTGCCTCACCTCCCCAGCCGCTTTCCGTACGCTAGGCGGACGTGGGGCTTGAGAGAGGGGTAGGCAGCCGGGCGTCGGAAGACGGGGCCACCTATCGAAAGGACGAACACCATGACTGCCGAGATTGAGACGGCACTCGAAGGCGTATTCCGAGCCATGGCGGAGCGGCCGGAGAAAAACATGCTCAATATCTACGCCGACCTGGAGGCCGGCCGGCGGCCCCGAGGCTGCCCGGTCTCCCTGGGGCGGATGCAGCACTGGCGCGAGGTGCCCGTGCCCGTCGAGGAGCAACTGGGTAAGTTCGACCCTCCGGAGAAGCGCCTGCTCGACGGGCTGCGGGGGATTCCCGCCCCGCTGGAGATGAACAATCCCTTCACCCCGGCGCTGGGAGTGTGCTTTGGAACCTCCACCGTCGCCAGCGCCTTCGGCATTGAGGTGGACATCGGCAATCCCCGCAATCCCGGGGGAGTCAAGGCTTATCTGCCCCTATCCACCTTCGATGATTTCGAGCCACCTGACATTAACACTGCCGGCCTGTTCCCCCGTATCAAAGAACTCATAGACTTCTACAAGGCGCACACGCCGCCGGAGATCAAGATCTCTTACCCCGACCTGCAGGGGCCGATCAATATCGCCCACATCATCCTGGGCACCCAACTCTTCTACGCTATGCGCCTCGACCGCCCGCGCCTGCACCATCTGCTGCAAATGATCACCGACTTCCTCATCCAGATTCACGCCACGCTGCCACGCTGGATTGGGGAGGACCGGCTGATCAACTTCATCGGCGCGCGCAAGCGCATTTGTGAGTGCTCAGTGAACCTCGTCTCGCGGGAAGACTACCGCGAGTTCGGTCTGCCCTACGATCGGCAGATTGCGGAGTTCCTGGGCGAGATCGGGATTCACACCTGCGGGGGCAAGCACGTCTTCGAGGAGACGCTCTGGGGGCTGCCCAATGTGCGCTACTCGGAGTGGGCGGACGTGCCGGCCGCCTTTGCGCCGGAGATTCACCTGGAGGAGGCCCTGGAGGAGATCGGCGACCGGCCGATGATCATCTCCGGCGGGCGAGAACTCTGGGAAGGCGACTTCGACACCAGAATCAAGAACGACCTGGCTCGCCTTGACGACCACCCCCTGCTGACTTTCGGGTACTGCGGCATGAGGTGGAAGGACGAAGACAAGCCGCTGATCACCGATCTGCACCGGCGGCTGGATGCGTGGTATGAGAAGAGGTGGGGATAGGGGCCTGAGGGGGGAAGTCGAGAGTGGTGAATAGAGAGCAGGAGAGAGCAGGTAGGGCAGCGGAGACTGCCCGGGTGGGCTTGCCGACGATGAGCGAGATTTCCTTGGATCTGCCGGTAGTGTGCATCCGCGCCAGAACGCTCCCCGAGGGCTGGGAACGCGCCGTGGTGGCCGCCTGGGAGCAGGGAACGGCAATCCCCACTGAGTACGACCGGCCCGGCGATCCCCCGAGTCGGGACGTGACTCTGGTCCTGGCAGTAGCCGAACCCTTTGCTGAGCCCCGCATCCACCGAGCCATGCCGGGAGGCATTTACGACCTGGAGGTGTACACCCAGGAAGTGGTGGAAGGCATCCACGATCACTGGATAGACCCCGAGGCGGGCAAGTGGCAGTACACCTATCACCAGCGGTTGACACGGTACGCCGTGGCCTGGGCTGACACCGAGGCCCCTAGCGTGCCTCGGGAGCAGATGGCGCTCTTTCCCTGGCCGGCAGAACGCGAGCGGGCGCGCCTAGCCCGGGCGCCGTTCAATCAGTTGGAGTACGTCGTGGAGACTCTGGCACGAACCCCCTACAGCCGCCGGGCGCAAGCGATCACCTGGCAGCCCTGGGCGGACCGCGATACCGAGCACCCCGCCTGCCTGCAGCGGCTGTGGTTCCGGCTGTTGGGCGATCGCCTGGTGATGTCCGCGCACATGCGCAGCAACGACGCCTTCAAGGCTGCCTTCATGAATATGTATGCTTTCACGGAACTGCAGCGGCGCATCGCGCAGCGGCTGTCGGATAGGCTGGGCAAAGAGATCATACCAGGCCAGTACAACCACATCGCGGATTCCTTCCACATTTACGGCTCCTACTTCGCTGACTTCCGCGGGTTTCTCCAGACGCTCCAGACGCGAACCTTCGAGCAGCGCACTTACACGACGCAGCAGGTGGCGCCGCTGTTTGAGGAGGCGCGCGAGAAGATTCGGGCGGGACTGGGCAACAGGTGAAAGAAAAGCGCGGGAAGTGGAAAGTGGAGCGTGGCAGGTGGAACGCGAGAAAACAGCAAGCAGAGGAAAAGGCGGGAGACGGGAAGCGAGAGGGGCGAAGCGGCGGACCGCCCGCCGGTTGTGCGGCTGCGGGGTATGAGCGAGCACGTCCTCCCCTTGGCGCAGGGTCGCGTTTGCATACCCGGGCCTACGTGCGGTCCCGGCACGCACAGGGGGCGGGACGATGCCTCCCTCGCCAGGCGAGCGACCGGACCTCGTATCGGCACTTCCAGATTCCGCCGCCGCGATGATACCAACCTGTTGACAGTCCTGCGGTGAGCCGCTATACTAAACGCTGTCGGACCGCCCTCGCTGACTTCCCAAGCGCGCTTCGCCTTTGCCGCCTGTGCACACGGGCACTACGCCCCAAAGCGCGCGGGTGGGGGAGAATCAGCCGCCGGGAGGCCGGAAGGATTCCAGGTCGCGAGCCCACGGTAGCCTTCACCTGTTGCTGATTTCCACTCCCTGACTCGTTGGGCGTGACCCGCACACCCTCGAACCCTTGATGAACACCCCTTCCAGCGTAGGCGCGACCTCCGAGGAGAGGATCCTGGTTCTGGACTTCGGCGCCCAGTACCTGCAACTGATCGTGCGCAAGGTGCAGGAGCAGGGGGTGCGGGCAGAGATTCGCGCCGCCGATATTACGCTTGAGCAGGTGCGAGCCGAGCGGCCCGCGGGCTTGATCCTCAGCGGCGGACCGGCTTCCGTGTACGAGCCGGGCGCGCCCAGCTTGGACCGGCGGGTGCTGGAGGCCGGCATTCCCGTGCTGGGCATCTGCTATGGGCACCAGTTGATGGCTCACCTGCTGGGCGGCAGTGTGGAACCGGGCGAGCGGCGAGAATACGGGTTTACCGAGATTGAGGTGGTTGAGCCGGGGGGCCTCCTCGAAGGCGTCGAGAGTCCCTGCCAGACCTGGATGAGTCACGGCGACCGCGTGGAGCGGGTCCCCGCCGGGTTCCGAGTGCTCGCCACCAGCGGATATACGCCGGTGGCTGCGATGGGCGATCCGCAACGGCGTCTGTACGGTGTCCAGTTCCATCCCGAAGTTCGGCACACGATTTGCGGCCCGACGGTGCTGCGCAACTTCCTGCGCCAGGCCTGCGGCTGCGTGAGCAGTTGGCAGCCGGCCGATTTCCTGGAGAAGTCGGTGGCCGAACTGCGGGCGCAGATCGGGGGAGACCGGGTGCTGTGCGGGCTTTCCGGTGGGGTGGACTCTTCCGTAGTGGCGGCGCTGCTCGACCGGGCGGTCGGGGACCGGCTCACCTGCATGTTCGTCGACCACGGTCTTCTGCGCAAGGGTGAGCCGGAGGAAGTCTGCGGGTTTTTCGGAGCCTTGCTGGGCGAGCGCTTCGTCGCGGTGGACGCCCGCGAGCAGTTCCTCTCGCGTCTGGAAGGCGTAGTTGACCCCGAAGAGAAGCGACGGATCATCGGAGAGACCTTTATCCGCACCTTTGAGGCAGAGGCCCGCAAGATCGGCGATTTCCGCTATCTGGCCCAGGGTACCATCTACCCGGACGTGGTCGAGAGCGGGGGCGGACCGACTGCGCGCATCAAGGCGCATCACAACGTGGCCGGTTTGCCCGAGGACATGACCTACGAACTGGTGGAGCCGCTGCGGACGCTCTTCAAGGATCAGGTCCGAGAACTGGGGCGGCAACTGGGCCTGCCCCCGAGCCTTACCGAGCGTCAGCCTTTCCCGGGCCCGGGCCTGGCTGTGCGCATCGTGGGCGAGGTAACCCGCGAGAAACTGGCCCAGGTCCGCGAGGCCGACGCCATCTTCCGCGAGGAACTGGAGCGGGCGCGCCTAGACCGCGGTCTGGCCCAGTTCTTCGCGGCTATCGCCGACATTCGGTCGGTCGGCGTGATGGGCGACGACCGCAGTTATGCGCACCCCATCATCTTGCGCGCCGTGGTCACCGAAGACTTCATGACCGCCGATTGGGCTCGGCTGCCCCACGAGGTGCTGGCGCGGGTAGCCAACCGCATCGTCAACGAAGTCAAAGGCGTCAACCGCGTTGTCTACGACATCACCTCCAAACCGCCGGGAACGGTCGAATGGGAGTAGCGGCAGCCCAACGGCAGCACAGAGGCAGCCCAACGGGCAGAACTCTCCTCCGATAGGCCGCGGGAAACACAGGAGTCCGGGGTAATGATGGACGAGCAGCCGACTGAGATCTCCCAGGGGGCGGTCTATTGTCAGCGGGACCTGGCGAGCGTCTTGCTTACCGCCGAGCAAATCGCCGCTCGCGTGGCCGAACTGGGCCGTCAGATCACTCGCGACTACGGGGGGCAACCGGTGGTGGTGTTGGGCGTGCTCAATGGCGTAGTCGTCTTCCTGGCCGATCTGCTGCGGCACCTGGACCTGCCCTGCGAGGTGGACTTTGTGACTCTGGCCAGTTACGGCAGTAGCACCGTCTCCAGCGGCGAAATCACCCTGGTGCGGGAGCCGCGCCTGCCGCTGGAGGGGAAGCGGGTGCTGGTCGTGGAGGACATCGTGGATACGGGGCGCACCCTGGCCTGGTTGGTGAATTGGCTGCGCGAGCGGGCCGCGGAAGTCAGGGTCTGTTGCCTGCTGGACAAGGCCTCGCGGCGGGAGGTGCCCGTGCGGCTAGATTACGTCGGATTCGAGATCCCCGATGCCTTTGTGGTGGGCTACGGACTGGATTTTGCGCAGGCCTATCGGAACCTCCCCTACGTAGCAGTGCTCAAGCCAGAAGTCTACCAGCGGTGAACAAGGGGAGAGCACAGGCGGCATTTGCAAGTGGCCGGAGCGACAGCGCGGAGCAGAGCGGGGCCTCGCCGCATGCGGGGTTTGCCCTGCATCTGAAAACGCAGGGAGCGCAGGCTGGCAGCCGGCTCCCCGCGGAGAAAAACGGCAGTAAGACGGAAGTCGAAAGAGGTGCACGATGTACGAACTGGTGGATCTGGAAGAGAAGACCGTAGATGAACTGCGGCAAATCGCCCACGATATGGAAGTGCCGGGCTACTCGGTGGCCAAAAAGCGGGATCTGTGTATGAAGATCCTGGCCAAGCAGAGTGAGCAGAACGGGCTTAGTTACCGCGAGGGCATCCTGGAGGTAACCGGCGACGGACGCGGGTACTTGCGGGTCAGCGGCTACACCGCTGATCCGGCCAATGACGTGTATGTCGCCGACAGCCAGATCCGCCGCTTCGACCTGCGCACCGGCGATCTGGTCAGCGGCCCGGTGCGTCCGCCCAAGGACAGCGAGCGCTACTGGTCGCTCTTGCGGGTGCAAACTATCAACGGGCGCTCGCCGCAGGAGGTGGGCAGTCGGCCGCATTTCGAAGACCTCACGCCCATCTACCCCAACCAGCGGCTGCGGTTGGAGACCGACCAGCCCTCCAACATCACGGGACGGGTGCTCGACATCATTACTCCCCTCGGTCGAGGCCAGCGCGGGCTGGTCATCTCTCCCCCCAAAGCAGGAAAGACCACCATTATCAAACAGGTGGCCAACTCCCTGACCCGCAACTACGACGACCTGCACCTCATGGTGCTGCTGGTGGACGAGCGGCCCGAGGAGGTCACCGACATCGCACGCTCGGTGGACGGCGAGGTGATCGCTTCCACTTTTGATGAACTGCCGGAGAATCACATGAAGGTCTCGGAACTGTGCCTGAACCGAGCCAAGCGACTGGTGGAGATGGGCAAGGACGTGGTCATTCTGATGGACAGCATCACTCGTCTGGCCCGGGCCAGCAACCTGACCATTGACCCTTCCGGGCGAACGCTGTCCGGCGGCCTCGACCCCGCGGCCTTGTATCGGCCCAAGCGGCTCCTGGGCGCGGCGCGCAATATCGAGAACGGCGGCAGCCTGACCATCCTGGCCACCATCCTCGTCGAGACAGGCAGCCGCATGGACGAGATGATCTACGAAGAGTTCAAGGCCACGGGGAACCTTGACCTGCGCCTCTCACGGGAACTCGCCGACCGGGGCGTGTTCCCTGCGGTGGACATCCCCCAGTCCTCCACTCGGCACCAAGAGCTGCTCTTTTCGGACGAGGAACTGCAGAGCATCTGGCAATTGCGCAAGGTGCTGCATGCCATGGACCCCATCGAGGCCACCGAGACCCTGATCACAGGCATCCGCAAAACCAAAAACAACCAGGAGTTCCTGGCCCTGGGCGTGGCCAACGTGCTGGGGGGCTGTTTCCGCTGCCTGCCGTCGAGCGCCAGCTACTCGCGCTCGGCGCTCAACCAGCAGGCCGGGGCCCGCACCCGGTTCGCGGGGGTGGCCTCGGCCTTCATCACCGCCGGCGTGTTCCTGCTGGC
>CALFVE010000357.1 GCA_937928475.1 uncultured bacterium
TGGAGGGCATAACTAAAGTCTACGACCTGGGCGAGGTCCGGGTTCACGCTTTGCGCGGCGTCTCCCTGGCCATCGAGCAGGGCGAGTTTGTGGCCATCATGGGGCCCTCGGGGTCCGGCAAGAGCACCATGATGCACATCATGGGCTGCCTGGACACGCCTAGCTCCGGCTCTTACCGTCTGGGCGGGGTGGAGGTGTCGGGCCTGAGCGACGATGAGCTAGCCCACATCCGCAACCGGCAGGTCGGCTTTGTCTTCCAGCAGTACAATCTCCTGCCCCGCACCACCGCCTTGGAGAACGTGGAGTTGCCCCTGCTCTACAACGGCACGCCAGACCGTCGCGAGCGCGCTGCTGAGGCGCTGGCCCGCGTGGGGTTAGCCGACCGCATGGACCACTTTCCCAATCAACTCTCCGGCGGACAGCAGCAGCGCGTAGCCATCGCGCGGGCGCTGGTCACCAACCCAGCCATCATCCTGGCCGACGAGCCCACCGGCAATCTCGCCACGCGTCAGGGCGAAGAAATGATGCAACTGTTTCAGGAACTGAACGACAGCGGCATCACGGTAGTCATGGTCACCCACGAGCGCGACATCGCCCACCACGCCAAACGGGTGGTGATGTTCCGCGACGGCCTGGTGGTGGGCGACGAACCCGTCAGAGAGCGGGTACAAGCCGCCCAACTGCTGGCCGCCTTGCACGAAGAAGTACTGTGATCCCAGCAGGTCGGGGATGAAAAGATGAACTTCGGGGAGACTCTCAAGATAGCCTTGCGGGCCCTGCGCACCAACAAACTGCGCACTGGCCTGACCATGCTGGGCATCGTCATCGGAGTAGGCGCGGTCATCGCCATGGTGGGCATCGGTCAGGGGGCAGCCAAGCAGATCCAGGAGCAGTTCGCCTCGATGGGCACCAACCTGCTCACCGTCATGCGTGGCAGCCCGGGGAGGAGATTTGGCCCGGGCGGCGCCGGGCAAGCCCAGACCCTACTGCCGGCGGACGCCGAGGCCATTGCCAAACGTTTTCCCGACACCATCGCCATGGTCGCCCAGGTGTGTCGAGGGAGCGCCGAAGTCAAACTGGGCAACAAGGCGTGGACTACCCAGGTGGTCGGCGTGACGCCTGAGTATGAGACCGTGGCCAAGTGGTTCGTGGACGAGGGGCGATTCATCAGCAAGCAGGATCAAGAGGGCCGGGCACGGGTCGCCTTGCTGGGCAAGTCCGTGGTGGAGAACCTGTTAGGGGATCGGGATGCCCTGCCCGTGGGCGAATATATTCAGATCAACCGCACGCGCTTCCTAGTGATCGGGGTCCTCAAGGAGAAGGGCGGCGGCGGACCGATGGACCTGGACGACATCGTCATCATTCCCTGCAGCACCGCCATGCGCCGCGTCTTCAACCGCACCTCGCTCACCGAAATCGCGGTGATGTGCCGCACTGAGCAGGACATGGCCTTGGCGACGGAGCAGATTACTACCTTGATGCGCGAGCGCCACAAACTCCGCCCGCCCTTCCCCGACAACGACGACTTCACCGTGCGCAGCCAAGCCCAGATTCTCGAGGCCAGCGCCCAGAGCTCCAAGACCATGACTTCCCTGCTGGGCGGAATCGCACTCGTCTCCCTGCTGGTCGGGGGCATCGGGATCATGAACATCATGCTGGTGTCGGTCACCGAACGGACGCGCGAGATCGGCATTCGCAAGGCGGTGGGGGCCACCCGTCACCACGTGCTGGTGCAATTTCTGGTGGAGGCGGTGGTGATCTCCAGCCTGGGAGGGATTCTGGGGATCCTGCTGGGGTGGGCGCTGGGGCGCGTGGCCGCGCGCCTTCTCGGTCTGGAACCACTGGTGCAGGCTCAGACGGTGCTCCTGGCAGTGTTGGTGTCCGCGGCGGTAGGGATCTTTTTCGGCATCTACCCGGCACGCAAGGCCTCCAACCTCAATCCCATTGAGGCGCTCCGCTACGAGTAGGACACCGGACGATCGGCGAAGGCGGGAAAGGTCTTGGTTACGAGAACCGCCAACGCGAGGTCACGATCTGGTTGCCATGGCGCGCGCCGCGAATTCGTCCATGTGCTCGTCGCCGGAACTGCGTATGGCCTGGGCGAGTTCTATGGCCGCCCTTATCTGGTTCTCAGCAATCCCGAGGTTTCGGGCCTCTTTATAGTGGTAGGAGAAACAGGGCCGGCAGTGTCCGGCTATGGCCGCCGCAATCCCCACCAGCTCTCTGGTGACCGCATCCAGTTCCTCAGTCATGTTGCTTCCCTTCCGAAGCGTCCGGCGCCATGCAGTCTTTCATCGCCATCATCATCGCACGCATCTGCGGATCGCTCATCGTATTTCCGCACCGCTCGGACATCCGACCCCGCCAGTCGGCGCTCCGGCTCATGCGCCTCATCAGGCGAGGGCACAATTCCATCATGAGTTCCATCTGTTCTTGGTCAGGCAGGGACAAGATAGCGTCACGAATCTCTTGCAGCGTCATCGGTGGGTGCTCCTCTCAGCCGGGACCCCTCTACGTGGCAGGCCCCAAAGGCGCCGCTTGGAGGTCGGCGACAGCCGGGTCTCAGTAGGTGTCGCCGGGAAAGAAGATCGCCTTGGCGTCGCAGATCTTCTGGCAGCCCCGGCAGAAGTCAACGCAGTTGAGGGGCTGGGCTACTACCGGGCGTCCCTCTTTCTCCTCATAAACGGCGTGGGGACAGAACTCCACGCACTGGAGACATTCTGCACAGCGGTCTTCGTCAATGGTGGGGAACCAGGTAGCGGACATAGCTCAGCCCTCCCCTGCCGGAGTGCCACTGGCGGCGATGGCGCTCTTGAGCGCCTCGATCATCTGCTCCGTCGTCTGGTTGCGGATATCAATGCCGATGGCTCGCGCTTGGTCAAACCCCGCCGCGGCCATGGCCTCCCGGAACATCTTGCGCTGCATGACCGGGTCACAAGCACCGATGAAGAGTTGGTCGAGGTCTTCGGCCCCGCGCAGGATCATGTGCAGGTAGGCGTCCCCGTCGTCGGCACAAAGCTGAGGATGGATGCCCACCCAATCCACGAGTTTCTCATGCCGCAAAGCGTTGGCCACCTCGAAGATATTGGCGTTGGCGAAAGCGGGGCAAGTGCCCTGACATACGCACAACAGCAATCCTTTGGTCTTTCGCGTCTCAGCCATTTCTTGCTCACTCCTTTGAAAGGGTTCGCGCGGAGCAGGCTTACACCCTGCCTGCCCCGGCACCGGCATTCGCCAACGTGGGCGGGAAAGCCCGCGGCCCTGGCGCCGAGCCCGGCGAGCGAAGCGTGCCCTGGCCGCCGGCACCCAGTCATTCCGGGCTAGGGATGAAGAGCACCGGGACCGGGGAGAGGCGGGCCACGTTGGCCGCAACGCTTCCCACCATAACCTCCTCCAGGGCACCGCGCCCGCGCGTAGCCATCAGGATCAGGCTCGCCTTGCCCTCCCTCGCCTCCTGCACAATCACTTTGGTCGGGCGACCCAGAATAATCTTTATCTCCACATGCTTCGCGCCGCGCGCCTCCAGACGTGTTTTCAGGTCCTCCAACCGCTCTTGGTCAATCTTGTTGAACTCCTCGAGACGCTCCATTTGATGAGCGAGGCGTACCTGGTCCTGCACATGGAGCAAGGTTATGGCGCTGTGGTTGGACTCGACCAGCCGCTCTAGGTAGCGGAAGGCAACTGCGCTGGGGTCCGAGAAGTCGGTAGGGAAGAGCACGCGCTCCAGGAGGTCATCGCACATGACGCTGCACTCAACGCCGGCCTCCGTCTCGCAGATCTGCATGCGCACCAGCAGCACCGGGCGCCGAGTATAGTGTAGCAGGCCGCCGGCCACACTGCCCAGCAGGATGCGGCCCAACAAGCCGCGTCCGTGCGAGCCGACCACGATGAGGTCGGCGTTCGTCTCGTTGGCCAGGTCTGCCAGCCCTATCGCCGGCATGCCCATCCGCATTTCCGGGATTACCTGCAAGCCGGACCGCTGCAACTCCTGGGCTTGCGCCGCCAGCAAGGGGCGCATCTCGTCCATGAGCAAGTGCTCCAGCGAGGGCGTATTGGCCACATAGACGATGTGCCCCAGTACAATCTGCTCCACCCCCATCCTTTGCAGATGAGGCAGGCAGGACAGCATAGCCTGCGAGGCCCGAGAGAAATCAACACCCACCAGCGCTTTTTTGAACATAGTTACACCTCGTCTGCCGGACTATAGGCAAGGGCCGGCTCCCCGAAGTATCTGCGCCGCCAGGCCAACGCCACGTTCACCAGCCCGATTAGCACGGGAACCTCCACCAGCGGGCCGATGACGGCGGCGAAGGCCTCCCCCGACTGGATCCCGAAGACGGCCACCGCCACTGCGATCGCGAGTTCGAAGTTGTTGCTAGCGGCGGTGAAGGCCAGCGTCGCGCTGTGCTCGTAGGGCGCGCCCACCCTCCTGCTGAGGAAGAACGAGATCACGAACATGACCACAAAGTAGATGAGCAGCGGCACTGCGATGCGCACCACGTCCAGGGGCAACTGCACAATGTACTCGCCTTTGAGCGAGAACATCACCACGATGGTGAAGAGCAGCGCGATCAGGGTAATCGGGCTGATGCGAGGGATGAAGCGGCGTTCATACCACTCCCGGCCCTTCAGCGGCATGAGCGTGAAGCGGGTGATGATGCCGCCCAAGAAGGGTATGCCCAGGTAGATGAACACGCTCTTGGCTATCTCGCCGATGGTGACATGGACCTCCGTACCGGCTAGTCCGAAAACTGGGGGCAGGAGCGTGATGAACACGTAAGCGTAGATCGAGTAGAAGAGCACCTGGAAGACCGAGTTGAAGGCGACCAGGCCGGCGCAGTACTCGGTGTCGCCGCCGGCGAGTTCATTCCAAACGATGACCATGGCAATGCAGCGGGCCAGGCCGATCATGATCAGGCCGTACATGTACTGGGGATGCCCGTGCAGGAAGAGGATCGCCAGGGCGAACATGAGGATGGGGCCTATGATCCAGTTTTGAACCAGGGACAGGGCCAAGACCTTGCCGTTGCGGAAGACATCGCCCATTTCCTCGTATCGCACTTTCGCCAGAGGCGGGTACATCATCAGAATCAGGCCCACGGCGATGGGCAGCGAGGTTGTGCCTATTGAAGAGGCCTCGTTGAGGCGCTGGATGAGTTGGGGAAATAAATAGCCCAGGCCGACGCCCAGGGCCATGGCGGCAAAGATCCAGCCGGTGAGGTAGCGGTCGAGAAACGACAAGCGTTTGGCAACTGAAACGGGCATACTCAGTTCTCCTTCATGCGAAGTTGCTCCAGCAAGCGACGGCAGCAGGCATAGCCAATCGCTAACTGGCTCGTCGCGTCGCTCCTTCCCCACAGTTCGCCTGGGCTAGACGCTGTAGATCCGCCTGCACGGTGCGGTGGTTGGCCAAGCAATCGCGGAAACACTCGCGGAGGCATTCGTCCAGACGATGCCGGGGCGCGCTCAGTTTATACTGCATCCAGGTGCCGTCCCGCCTGGCCTCCACTATGCCCGCTGAGCGCAGAACGCTCAGATGCCGGGAGATCTTGTACTCCGGCACGCCCAGCGCGGCGGCCATTTCGCATACGCACAGTTCTCCCCGCAGGGCGAGGAGAATAGCCAGCCGCACCCGGTGTGGATCAGACAACGCCTTGAACAGATCGGCGGCTTCCTGCATGGAAAATCCCCTTGCTGCATATCTGCGCAACTGCACAGATATTACCACGCGGTACGCGAACGTGTCGAGTTCCTTCTGTGCCAGATCTTCTCCTTGCCCGCACCCTCTGAAGTGTCTCCCGAACTCCGGCGCGCTCAGGAGTCTCCCTCGGCCTGGCGGCGGGCGCGTTCGGCGTCGGTTTTCGCTTTGATGCGGGCCATGAGGTCCTGCAGGCGATCTACCGCGGCCTGCTCCTGGGCATCGCGGGGCGCGTACCAGGGCTGGCGCACCCGCCAGGTCAGGCTGGCGCAGATCGGCTCGGCAGGAAAGGCGCCGGGGTCAAACAGCTCGTATTCGCGGAAGCGCGTCGGCTCCTCTTGGTAGCAGGACCACACCGCGTCCCGGATCAGGCGGGGATCACCTTCGTTGAGCAGATTGACCAGGCGTATCTGCTGCCGGAAGCGCTCGATGGCCTCACGGGGCAGGTTGTAGAGATAGGGCGTGGGCGCCTGCGCGCCGATGATGCGGCTATTCTCGTCCAGGCCATTGGCGAGCAAGGCTTGCACCGCCTGGCCGGTCGAATGACCGGGCGACTCCGGACCGCAAACCACCAGCCAGCGGATGTTAGGGTTGGCGACCAGATTACAGATCATCTTCTCGATGCCGATGTTCTCGGTCTGCAAGGTCCCCGCTAAGGCGGCACCGGTTTCCACACCGACCCGCACCAGCCGCTCGATATCCGGTGGGATGTCGTCGTCCGGCCACTTGAGGATGACGCAAACCGCGACCGGCGACAGGTCGTTCCCTCGCACGAAGCGGCCCTCCTCAGGCGGATAGCTGACTGGAGGAGGGACCTTGTAGGCAGGATTCGGCACCCACGGATCAGTAGTGGTCATAGGAAGGCGTCTCCGCCGGCCACGCTTTGCGGAAGGCACACTAGGGGGCGGGTTTGTAGGCGGTGAGGGTTAGCGAGGCTACCAGGCCCTGCGGCAGGCGGCGGTCGCTCCCACAACAGGCACAACTGTCCTCCTCATCCCCGCAACCGTTCAGCCACTCGGTGGCATCGTGCTCAGCGTCCACGCGCAGACCGATAAAGCCGGCCGCCGTGATAGCCGCCAGGTAATCCTCCCGCAGCGAGGCTCCCGCCACACAGCCGATCAGTGCGTCCGGGTCTTCCCGAAGCCCGGTGGGCGGCTCCCTGGTTAGCACCAGGTCGGATACGTGCATCCTCCCGCCGGGGCGCAGCACCCGGAAGGCCTCGGCGAAGGCCTTCGCCTTGTCCGGCGTGAGGTTGATGACGCAGTTGCTGATCACCACGTCCACGGAGGCGTCCTCCACGGGCAGGTCCTCAATGTCCCCCTGGCGGAACTCGACGTTGTCGTAGCCCCCGCGAGCGGCGTTCTCCCGCGCTCTGGCGATCATCTCCGGGGTCATGTCCACACCAATCACCCGCCCGGTCGGCCCGACGGCCCGGGCGGCGAGGAAGCAATCGAAACCCATCCCGCTGCCCAGGTCGAGCACCGTCTCGCCCGGCTGTAGCCCGGAGATAGCCGTGGGGTTGCCACATCCCAGACTCACCGCGCCCTCTGGCACCGCCGCGAGGTCGCTCTCGTCGTAGCCGACAATTTCCGCCGGAGTGCCGGCCAAGCTATCAGCCTGCCGCGCAAGTCTGCCGTATCCTTCACGGACTGTCTGCTTAGTGTCCTCCATCGTCTGCTCCTTGTCCGGCACCAATTGTCGCACGTAGGTTGTCCGGCATGCCGCCGACGAAGTCGCGGATTTCGTCCCGGACGCGCCGGAAAACGGCCAGGATCTCCTCCTCGCTGCCGGTGGCCCTGGCGGGATCGGTGAAGCCTCGATGGATGACCTTAGCTTGACCGGGGAAGAGCGGGCAGGCCTCCGCGGCCTGGTCGCAGACCGTTACCACATAGTCAAAAGGGACATCCGGCAGCGCATCAACCGTCTTTGATCGTTGTGCGCTGATGTCTACACCGGCTTCTGCCATGACCTGCACGGCGCGGGGGTTCAATCCGTGCGCCTCCAAGCCGGCCGAGTACGGCTCAATGATGTCGCCTTTCAGCGCCCGCGCCCAGCCCTCCGCCATCTGGCTGCGGCAGGAATTGCCGGTGCAGAGGAAGAGTACTTTCAGTTTGCGGTTCTCCCTCATACCCCTCCCCTTCAGGCAATGTACACCAAGTACAGCCCACCTAAAATGACCAGCGCCCCGCAGATCTGCCGCAGAAGCACCGCAGCGCGGGAGGTCTCCGTCCAGTTCAGGTAGCCTTGCACCCAACCGGTGAAGGTGCCGGCAAAGACAATTACCGCACAGTGCCCTATCCCGTAGGCCAGCAGCAACACCACGCCATAGATCAGGTTAGTTGCCGCCACCCGAAAGGTTGCCATCAGCATGGGAGCCATATAGGCGAACGTGCACGGCCCCAGAGCGATGCCGAAGATAAGCCCCAGCAGCAGGGCCGCCAGCAGGCCCTTGCGCTGCCAGTTCGGGGTGCGCCCGCCTACCAGTGGCAAGGGAATAACCCCCAATAGATGTAGCCCGACGGCGAGAAAAACGGCAGCCACCAGGTAGTTGCCCCAGGCCCCCACCTGGCCCATCATCTTGCCCAAGGCCGCGGTGATTACGCCGATCGCCGCGATAGTGACCAGGACGCCGGAGGCGAACAGGATGGAGAGCCAAAAGGCGCGCCGAGTAGAGCCGCCGCCCTGCTCGTCAACAAAGCCGATGATGAGCGGGAGACTAGCCAGATGGCAAGGGCTGAGCACGATACTGAGCACACCCCACACGCCGGCAGCACCCAACGCGATGAGCGGCGTGCCCTCTACGGCGCGAGTCAGAGCGGTGAAAAGCGCCTCCAACTCACTTGACCCCCAGTTCGGCAAGCCGGGCCAGGATCTGAGCCTTGGAGAAGTAACCCAGATGCCGGTAGACTTCCTTGCCGTCGCGATCGAAGAATACCTGGACCGGAATTCCCCGCACGCCGTAGCGAGCACCCAGAATGGGATCCTCGCGTACCGAGATGACGATCACGTTGCACTGGTCGCTGTAGGTGCGCTGCAGGTCCTCCAGGATGGGCGCCATCTGGTCGCAGGCGAAGCAACCTCCCGCGCCGAAGTCTACCAGCGAGGGCTTGCCGGAGCGGCGCGCCCGGTCCACGGGGTTGTCGAGGGCCGCGGGGGCCTTCGCGCGTAGCCACTCCGCGTTGATCTCGACGCGGGTCCGTTCGCTGAGGCTGTTCACGTGCGCATCTACCAGGACCTCGCGCTTCTCCTGGAGCAGATAATCGCGCAGTTCCCCCTCAACTTCCTCGTACTTGGCCCCGCCCAGCATGTCCTGGTTGGCCTCGAAGAAGGCCTGGATTTCCTCGGCGCTAACCTGCGCCTGAGCGGCGATGCTCTGCAGGTAGGTCTCAATGAGGCTGGCGCGGGTCTCCTTCTCCGGGGCTTCCAGGTGGGTCTGGGCCCAGACTTGGGCTTCTTCGGCGAGCAGCGCCTCGGTGGCCATGCGCTCGACCAGGTAGGGCAGATTCTTCTCCAGCAGCCGCCGCCCGGGGTCGTCGGGTGGCAGTTTGTCCAGGCGCGCCTGCACCTGCGCTTCTGTGATCATTGCACCGTTAGCGCGCAACAGAGTGCCCTCGGGGAGGCTGACCAAGCGCGCCTGCCGCAGCGGCCCGGCGCTGAGGCCCAGGTAGACCTCCTCCAGGGTGGGCGCTGGTTCCGGTGTCGGCTCCTCCCCGGCGCTTACTCCGGCAGCGAACAGGCCCAGCACGGCGCACAGCCCGTATAGTGCGGCAAGTCGGAGGCGCAGCCTAGTCAAGCAGCCCCAACTCCTTCAGTTTGGCCACGATGTCCTCTTTCGACCAAAAGCCAATGTGGCGGAAGACCTCTTTGCCTTCCCGGTCGAAGATGATCTGGGTAGGAATACTTTGGACCCCGTATTTCTCGGCCGGAGACTGATCGTGGCCGAGGTCAATCACCTCAACGATGAGTTTGCCCGCGTACTCCTGTTTGAGCGAATCCAGAATCGGCACCATCATCTTACAGGGGATGCACATCCCCATGCCGAGGTCAAGCAAGCGGGGAAGCCTTTCCGGTTTCTTCGGAGCGGGCCGGTCCGCCGGCTTGGGTTCGTCGTACGCAGGCTTGGGCGCGGCCGATGGCTTGGGCGCCGAGGGCAGGGGCTCGGGCCCTAGCACTGGGCGCGTGTCTTCGCCCTTGGGCTTCGGCGCGGGAGCCGGCGCACTAGGCGCCGGCGCCGGTGCAACGGGTGAGGACCCAGCCGCCTCGGGCGGCGCTTGCGGCGACTCCGCCGGAGCTGGCACCGCAGGAACCTCGGAGGGCGGTGGCGCCGGCACCGCTGCGACGGCTGGTTCGAGAGAACGGGCTTGCGACTTTCCCGCCTTGGCCTGTACCACCACGACGATGGCCACCACCAGCCCGATCACGATCGCCAATTTCCAGATGACGTCCTTCCGCATGGCTCCTCCTTACTCTCGCTCGAACTCCATGCTCACTGCCTTGGGCAGGGCTAGCCCCGCCGCTACCTGCATCGCCTTGAACAGGCCCACCGGCACCGCACACCCGCTACAGCAGCCGTTCAGCGTGGCCCGAACCGTGCGGTGGAACTGCCCCTCGAAGCCTGCCCCGATCTCGGCGTAGGCATCCAACCGGGGCAACCTCTGCGCCAGCCCCTGGATCTTCTCGCAGGGGCTGGCGACCCTAAACTCCACGTGCTGCCGGTCCTCCGAGGTGACCGTGGCCTCGGTCACGAAGCCACAGATTCCAGCGTGGATACTAACCCGCGCTCCGCTCATCCCTCGGCACCCTTGGCGCACTCGGCGAGAGCCTTGACCGCCGCGTCGGCCACTTCCGCGATCTGCTCGCGGGTGATCTCAAAATGATGTCCCTTCTCGATGCCGTAATCAGTCACCACGAGATAGACGTCGGGGGTGAGGCCTGCGTTCTCCAGAGCCTTCTTGAGGCAAGCCACATTGCAGCCGTCAATGGCTACGCAGGCGTCGGCTTGGCGCACGGTCTCGATAAACGACTCGATGCCCGCGCCGATGCCAATGGCGCAGTACATGCGGCCCTGACCGAGTTGGTCCAGGCTCTTGGCCGCCTCATTCGAGATCTGGCCTACGTTGGATCCTCCCGAGCAAGCCAGGAGAATCACGTCCTGGGGAGTCGCGCAGCATTCGGACATGAGCAGCATCCCTTCCTTTTCTTGAGAGATTCAGCCTTGTTGGCCCGGTCTGGGACCTTCGCCCTGTATCAACGCTTGGTAGGCCTGCTTGTTCCGGGATCTGGGAATGGCTCTCCCGGCCAGGTAACTTAGCGCCTCCATCATAGGTTCCAGGAGGGCGCCGGGGAATCCGAGCACCGCTTCCCCAGTCGCCATATCAGTGGCTTCACGACAGCCATAACACCCAAAACTGAAGTTCAGTTCCCCCTGATGGAAGGGTAAGACGGTCGAGTCCACACACGTCGCCTGCAACACCGCGGTACTGGCGGTCAACCGCCGGCCGGTCACGTGGAAGTTGGCCAGCAGGAGCCACATCAACTGCTCCACCTCGCCTTCCACGACCACCACGTCCGGTAGGTCTTCCGCCAGGGCCAACGGGGCCAGAGCAATCCCTGCCATCGATCCGGGCGCGAGACGCGTCATGCTCTCAAACATCAGACGTCCCTGTTCCGGTGTTCGCACAATGCCAAAGCCGACCAAACCCTCGCCGCTTGCCAGTTTATCAGGCAGAGGACGAAACCCAAAGGCGGCGGCCGCCGCCGGGCAAGTCAGGCCCGCGCCGGTGACCAGCACCCGTCGTCCTTGCCGGGCACGCATCAGCGCCTGGCAGTAGCGATGTCCGGTCAGCCGCGTGTGGGTCTGCGCATACGACGCAACCTCCGCTTCGGTGCGGAGGAAGCACACACCAACCGGTGAGGTCGCCAGTCCCAATACGACACACATTTGTTCGGCCATGTCGGCATACGACATGCTTCGTTCCTCTCCCGCGCGAGGCCGCTGCTCTCCTCACCGGTAAGTGAGCCAATGGACACTTGGTCTCGCGGGCGTACCCCAGAGCGCAGCCAGGCCTACCCCCATCTGTCGGGCCTCCGTCTCCCGCCAAGTGGGCAGGCCCTCGCACAGGCACTCCCGCAACATCGCGCGTTCTCCAGCCTCTGGCCCCGGTCGCACTAGTCCGGCGGTATGACCCCTTGGCGCTGGAGTTCTTCTTTCACCGCCCGCCAGACCCGGTGTTCTTGGTAGACTTTGCGCAGTTCCTCCGGGTCCGGAAAACTGGTGCACCGGGCGCGACACAGGGTTGCGCAGGTTGTGCACCCTACTACACAATCGTTGGGGCGGGCCACTACCGGGCCCTTTTCGGTCCACTCGAAGACCTGCTTACCACAGTTCATGCACATGCCACAGCGGACACAACGCTCGGCATCAATGGTGGGATGCCAGTTTACTTGCTCCCGAGGATAACCTGCAAGCCACGGCATGATCCGCTCCTCCTTGCACCGGATTCGTCTTACTCAACTCAGCCCCGAAGCGACTTTCCATGAACGATGCCATAGGCATGGCAGGTGAAGGTCAGTCTCTCGTTGTCTTTCAACAAGGCGGCAAGCATTCTCTGCGAGATCTCAGCGCGCCGATCCTCTGGCGCCCTGCTTAGTAGTCGGCCCATTCTGGCGCGCAACACCTGTTCGTAGGCTTCGGGCTTTTCGTAACAAAAGACGTGCCTGCGTTCGCTGACCGTCGCATCGCGAATGCGACAACGCTCCAGGAGTTCATGGATCCGGGCGAGGTCAGGCTTCAGGGGCTTGTGTCCCTCGGAAGAGGTAGTAACCCTGAGTTCCCTGCAAGCCCTGGCAAAGGCGGCTATCATTTCCTGCGCATGGTCAGGGGCCGGCACCGTCCACCCCACCTTGCCTGCGGGCTTCACAACGCGCGTCATCTCCTGCAGGGCGCTAGTCTCATCGTGAAATAAATGGAGGCTGAAGTTGCAGATCACTGCGTCAAAGGCATCTTCAGCCAGACACGTGCTCTCGGCAGAGCAGACCAGGAACCGCACCTGTGGGTAACCTGCGGTTAGGGCTTTCTTCCCTGCTATTTCAACCATGCGTGGGGAAGAATCAATCCCCACCACTTGCCCTTGGCGTCCAACGCGACGAGCGGCGACGAGACTGCTGATGCCTGTACCGCAGGCGACATCGAGCACACTCATCCCTTCGCGTAGCAGACACAATTCCGCCAGCCACTCGGCGAAGGGCTGGAAGGTCTCCGCCGCCCGATCGTAGCCATTGGCAGCCGCCTCCCAGACCCGGTCGGAGCTCTGGGCGTCCGGGTTGCGCTTCCGGCCCGTCTGCTCACATGCGCTCGGCACGGCGTGCTCCTCAATCTGAGGATCCTAGCCAGGCCTTGACTTCCTCGGGGCGAGGGACGCGGCCGGCCATCATCAGCGCACCGTCCACGGCTACTGCCGGCGTAGACATGACCCCGGCTTTGACCATCTCGCGGATATCGCTGACCTTCTCGACCTCGGCGGTCGCGCCGGTCTCGGCAATGATCTTGCGGATCAGCTCCTCAGTCTGCTTGCACTTGGCACAACCAGGACCGTAGACCGTGATCTTCATAGAGGTTGCTCCCTATCCCGTTGGACTTGATTCTCTGAGGCACCCCGTCAGGAGGCCACTGCCCCGTACAGCATGCCGGTAATCGTCGCGAGCACTACCACTATGCTCACAAAGGTCGCCGTCTTGCGAGGGCCTAGAATGCTGTTGATGACCAGCATGTTGGGCAAGGACAAGGCGGGCCCGGCCAGCAGCAGAGCCAGGGCAGGACCTTTGCCCATGCCGCTGCCCAGCAATCCCTGGAGGATGGGCACCTCGGTGAGCGTGGCAAAGTACATGAAAGCGCCCACGACCGAGGCCAGGAAGTTGGCGGCGAGAGAATTTCCCCCCACGACCTGGGCAATCCACCGATTGGGGATAACACCGTGATCGCTGCCGGGCATGCCCAGAAGAAAACCAGCGGCCAGCACGCCCATGAACAATAAGGGCATGATCTGTGCGGCGAAGCCCCAGGTGGCGTGCACCCACTCGCTGAGTTGCTCGCGGTTGAACCAACGCCAGAGCATGAAGGCCAGCACACCCAGCAGCGGGAGTACAATGTACCAGTGGATACGGTAGATCTCCCACCAGAGACCTGACTCTTGAGCGGGCTTAGCCCAGGCGGCGAAGATCAGTATCAATACCATGGTCCCCACGTAGGCTGCCATCTTGGGCAAGGGCAAACCGGGGTCTGCGGACAGCGCGGCATTGAACTGGGCTTCGGTCTCTGCGGCGCGCTTGGCCTCTTCGGAACGAAAGAAGAGCGACATGAGCAAGCCAACCACGATGGAAAAGACCACGGCCCCCACCGCACGGGCTACCCCGAGTTCAAAGCCCAGTATCCGGGCGGTGAGAATGATAGCGAGAATATTGATGGCGGGGCCGGAGTACAGGAAGCAGGTGGCGGGACCAACGCCGGCGCCCCGCGTGTAGATGCCGGCGAATAGGGGTAGCACTGTGCAGGAACATACCGCAAGAATGGTGCCGGAAACCGAAGCCACTCCGTAGGAAAGTACTTTCTTCGCCTGCGGTCCGAAATACTTAATGACCGAGGCCTGGCTGACGAAGACCGCAATCGCGCCGGCGATGAAAAAGGCAGGGACGAGACAGAAAAGCACATGTTTCTGAGCGTAATCCTGCAGCATCAGGAACATGTCCGCCAGCGCCGACTGTACGCGGGGATGTTGCAAGGGGAGGAAATATGCGATGAGAAAAACGGCGACGATTGTCAGAAACTTCATACGATCGAACATGGGTAGTTCTCTCCGACATCAAGGCCGGCTCAGCCTCAATGCCTGAGCCGGCGCGAGAAGACATTGTAGCGGCGGGGAGTCAAACAACCCACCCGCAGGACGCCTCGCTATTGGGGGCGCCACTCCGCAAGCCAGCGGTTTCACCTCGCAACCAGGTGTCCACTCCCGGCCCCGAGTCTTTCATCTTCCCCACCGGGCGCAGACAGCTGCCCGTCTTTCGCTATCGGCTCGGATAGCCGCGTCAATGCACGCAAGGGTATCTAGCACGCAGGGAACAAGGACGAAGTAGAAGATGCGCGTCCCTTCGCGGCGGCAGCCGACCAGACCCGCTGCTTTCATCTGTGTGAGGTGCCGGGAGACCGAAGGCAGGCTGCCGCCCACGGCCTCCTGCAGCGCGCACACGCACTTCTCGCCCTGGGCCAGGCACTCCAAAATCTTCAGGCGCACCGGATGGGCCAGGGCCCGGAAGACCTCCGCGCGCGCCTCGTACAGGGCCTCTTCCGCCTCGCTTGCTGTGACTGTCCCTTGCATACTTTTACAATACCAAAAATAGGAAGACGGTGCAAGAGGGAAAATAGTTCGCACGGACACGGAGCCTCACGGGAGCAGAACTTCTCAGAGAGAGCGAATGCGATGAGGACAGCGCGGGTCTACGGCGACTCCTCGGAACTGCCTTCTGCGAGAACGGTGGGCGGGTACGCCTCAGAGGTGAAGGCATCGGGACGCTGCCGCCAACCCTGAGGTCCGACCTCTTTTTGCAGCAGGCCGAGAGCGACTGCTACTCCGTGTAGGATCGCCTCGGGCCGGGGTGGGCAACCGGGGATGTAGAAGTCAACCGGCAGTATCTGATCCACGCCGCCGATGATGTTGTAGGTGTCGTGCCAGATGCCGCCACCCGTGGCGCAGGAGCCGATAGCGAAGACCAGTTTGGGCGCCGGCACCGCCTCATACAGGCGGCGCAGCGCGGGCACAA
>CALFVE010000358.1 GCA_937928475.1 uncultured bacterium
ATGCGGGAGAAACTGGCCGCCTACCTGGAGGCGGGCGGAAGCCTTCTCGCCACCGGGGAGGCTCTCGGCGCTTTGCCTCCCTCCCTGGTACGCCCCGCCGGCGAAGCGACCGCTGGCCCCGCCTACCTGCGCGTGGCCAGCGGTTGGGCGGACGATCTCCCCGACTTGCCTCACGTCGTGCTTTCCGGCCTGACCCCGCTGGAGGCGCCCGGCGCGGAGACACTGGCCACCCTCACCCTTCCCTATCCCCCTCGGGGAGAACACTTCTATTTCTCCAGCCCTCAAGTGGCCTACGCCGAGGACACCTCCTTGCCGGTCATGGTCCACTCCGGCAAGGTCATCGCCCTAGGTGCGCCGCTCTTTGCCGAATATGCCCGCCGCGGGTACGGCGCACACCGGCAGTTGCTGCAGGCAGCCCTGCGCCGTCTGCTCCCCGAGCCGCTGGTGAGCGCCCATCTGCCGCTGTCCTGCGAGGTGGCCCTCTTCCAGCAGGGTGACCGGATCGTCTGTCTGCTGGTGCCCTATGCGCCGGTGCGCGGCGACGGCATCCCCCAGATCGAGGAGTGGCCGATGCTGGCCGACCTCACGGTGGGCGTCCGCGGCGATTTCGACTGCGTTCATGTCGCGCCCGGAGGCTTGCCTCTGCCTTGCCACCGGCGGGGGCGCTACACGCTGGCCGGGCCTCTCCTCCTCCAGGGGCCGGCCGCGGTCGTCTTCGAGTAACCCCTCGCCCCCGGCAGGAATTGCCCCCGGCCGCCCCGAAACAGGGCTTACTTCCCCTGTGCAAGGGAGGCTTCTCGCCATGAGCCGTCCGCGTGTCTACTGCTTGCTCACTGAGGCCCAAGTCCGCCGCGTCTGCTCCGCTGAGGACTGGGCCTGCCTGCGCCAGGAATTCGAGGTCTTGGTGAATCCCGGGCCGGATCCGGTGCCCTATGCGCGACTGGTCGCGGAGATCGGCGACTGCGAGGCGCTGCTCACCGGCTGGGGCGCAGCGCCGGAGTTGCGGGAGGATTTCTACGAGGCAGCACCACGGCTGCGTCTCATCGCTCACCTGGCGGGAACCGTGCGGGGAATGATTCGACCGGACATGATCGAGGCCTACCTGCGACCTCGCGGCATCGTCGTCTTCAGCGGCCGCGATGGGCTGGCCGCCAACGTGGCCGAATCCACTCTGGGCCTGCTTATTGCCGCCTCTCGCCGCTGGTTTGAGCACTGGGCCTATGTGCGCCGGGCAGGCGGCTGGCGCTCGCCCAATCTCGACCCCGAGACGCAGCATCTGCTGGGCGGCACCGTGGGCGTATTGGGCGCCTCGCGGGTGGGCCGCCGCCTGCTGGACTTGCTTCGCCCCTGGGACCTCCAGCGCCTGGTCTACGATCCGTACCTGTCCGGCGAGGAGGCGGCCGCCCTGGGCGCGGAGAAAGTCGAACTGATTGATCTCTTCCGCCGCTCCACCCACGTCGCCGATTGCCTGCCCGCTACCGCTGAGACCCGGGGCCTGGTGAGCGCGGAACTCCTGGCGCTGCTCCCGGACGGCGCCGTCTTCGTCAATACTGCCCGCGGTGCGACGGTGGACCAGGAGGCGCTGATCGCGGAAGCCGCTCGCGGTCGCCTGATCGTGGCGGTAGACGTGACTGACCCCCAGGAGCCGCCTCCCGCCGACAGCCCGATGCGTCGCCTGCCCAACTTCTATTTGCTACCCCACATTGCAGGCTGCGGCACTTACGGGTATCATCTCATTGGGCGCCGGGCTTTGCAGGCCCTTCGCGATTGCTTCGCCGGTCGCCCGGTAACCGACGCGATTGACCTGAATCGCTTCGAGCAGTTGGCGTGAGCGCAGTCGCACGCGGACTCGGCCGGCCCTCGCCGCAGGGAGGCGCGGTGTCTGGGCCCCAAGTTCGCCTCCGCGTAGCACGCGGCTTGCATGCCCCGCCGGAGGTGGCGGCGGCTCGCTCCCCTCTCCTGCCAGCAGAGGGCTCGCGGATGAAGCCGGGCGGGCCGGTTTCAAGCCTGGCTGCGCCTGTGCCTGGCTTTCAGCCGGTCCCTCCGTCTCTTGCTTATAGCTGGACCGCCCTGCCACTGGCCCGGCGGGCTGAACGAAGGTGCATTACATCCATGTCTGAACGCCGCGAACCTCTGGTCTCGGTAGTCATCCCCGCTTACAACGAGGCTGCTCGGCTCCGCCCCAGCCTCGAACAAATCCTGAAGCACGCCGCGGCTACCGGCCTTGACCTAGAGATCATCCTGGTAGACGACGGCAGCAGCGACGACACCGCCCAAGTCGCACGCCGGGTGGTGGGGGACCGGCTGCCCTTGGCCGTCCTGCGCCAGGAGCCCAACCAGGGCAAGGCCGCGGCGGTGCGGCGCGGTATGTTGGCGGCCCGCGGCCGGTATGTGGGCTTCGCCGACGCCGACATGTCCACTCCCTTCGCGGAGATTGACCGCTTCCTGCCGGTGCTGGCGACCGAGGCCGACCTGGCCATCGGCTCGCGGGCTCTGGCCGATTCCGACGTACAGGTGCCGCAGCCCTGGTACCGCGCTCTGGCCGGCAAGGCCTTCGGCGTCTTCACCCACCTGGTCTTGCTCCCCGGCATCCGGGATTCTCAGTGCGGCTTCAAGTTCTTCCGTCGCGAGGTCGCCCGTGACCTCTTCCGCCGCCAGCGCCTGACCGGCTGGGCCTTCGACGCCGAACTACTGTACCTCGCCCGGCGTCTCGGCTATCGCATCGCCCAAATACCGGTGCGCTGGATAAACGACCCCCAGACCAAAGTAAGTATGCTGCGGGCCGGGCCCCGAATGCTGCTAGACGTCCTGCGCATCCGCCGCCTGCACCGGGACCTGCGGCCGAAGAGGAGGTAATCATGGACCGCGAGTCGGCCATCCAGCGAATTCAGGAGCTGCGCGAGCAGATCCGCTACCACAACTACCGCTACTACGTGCTGGACAATCCGGTCATCTCCGATGAGGAGTACGACCGCCTGCTGCGGGAACTGGAGGATCTGGAGGAGCAGTTCCCCGACCTGGTCACCCCCGACTCGCCCACTCAGAGGGTCGGGGCTCCCCCTCGCGAGGAACTGGGAACTGTCCCCCACGCTCTGCCCATGCTCAGCCTGGAGAGCATCTACAGCGAGGCCGAGTTCCTGCGCTTCCTGGAGCGGGTAGAGCGGGAAACCGGCCGCGCCCCGGTGCTGATCGCCGAACCCAAGTACGACGGCGTAGCCGTGGAACTCGTCTACCGCGACGGCGTCTTGGTCTCCGGCTCCACCCGCGGCGACGGTTACGTGGGCGAAGACGTCACCGACAACCTGCGCACCATCAAGACCGTCCCTCTGCGCCTCCTCCGCGCGGAGGGCGCCCCACCCCTCCCCGCGCTGGTGGAGGTGCGCGGGGAAGTGTTGCTCCCCCGCGAGGCCTTCCAGCGCCTCAACCGCGCCCGCGAGGAAGCCGGGGAGTCCATCTTCGCCAATCCGCGCAATGCCGCCGCCGGGTCTCTGCG
>CALFVE010000359.1 GCA_937928475.1 uncultured bacterium
CTGCTGGCCAGCAGCAGCGCCAGCAGCGAGGCCCCCAGGCCGACGGCCAGCAAGGGGCGCAGGATGCGCCCGAAGCCCGCCCCGCCGGCGCGCAGGGCGGTCAGTTCATTCTCCGAAGCCAGACGGTTCAGCGCCAGCGAAGCCGCCAGCAGCGAGGAAGCAGGCAGGGAGAGCAGCAGCGCAAAGGGCACTTGCAGGGCCATGAATTTGAGCACCGAGGGCATGCCTACGCCGTGCTCCACGATCTTGTCCACCACCGTGAACAGCATGTGGCCGGTGATCATTACCACAAAGGTGCCCAACCCCACCAACAGCGGCATCAGCATCTCGCGCAAAAGGTAACGGTCAATGCGCAGCACAGTCAGCCCTCCGCCCGGCTAGGACCGTCCAGGCGACCAGGAAGTTCCGCCGCCGAGCCCAGATGACCTCTGTGGGGCCTGCCGCCCGCTCTTCTCTTCGACCGGTATTGTTAGATCGGGCGAAACCTCACTGACATGGAGAACTTCGCCGAATGCTTCATGCTGGGGGACTGCAAGGAGGGGCTACCTACCTGGTTCTACCCGACCGGGCCACTGATTGTGCCCGGGTATCGGACCGGCCGCTGGGCACCGCCCAACAACATTGCGGACCGACATATGAACGGCGCCAACTGCGCCTTCATGGACGGCCACGCCAAGTGGCTCGACCCCACGACCGTCCCCTCCAATCCGAATCCGAACTACTATTACCTTCCGCCCTACTCGCCGTGCCCCTTCTGGGACGGCAAGGGCTAGCGCGGAACGCGACCTAGTGGGGCGGAGCGGGACTGGACTTGCAGTAGTCGCGAGGTGACCCCGGGGAGCCAATCACCCGGTAGCCAGCGAAGACGGCGAAGCCCCGCTTCTGGGCTTCGGGCGTGGCGCCGGCCCTCTTTCAGATTCTGCCGCGGGCGCGGCATGCACTCCGCAAAGGAGATGGTCGGCATGAGAACGAGTGGTGTCCGCTTCGGCTTTACCCTAATCGAGCTGCTGGTGGTGATCGCGATCATCGCCATCCTGGCAGCCATTCTCTTTCCGGTCTTCGCGCGGGCGCGCGCCAAGGCCCAGCAGGCCAGTTGCCTGTCCAACGTCAAGCAACTCGCCGATGCGGTGCTCATGTACGCCCAGGACAACAACCAGTTCTTTCCCTCCGCAGGCTCACCGACGGGGACCGGGCAGGTCTGGGCCTGGTGGCTTAAACCCGGCGACAAGGTCTGGCACGAGATGGTCTATCCCTATGTGAAGAACAAAAACGTCTATGAATGCCCGACAGACCCCGTGACCGACGTGGGCAGCGCTTACCTACATCCGTGGTGGCCGGCGGATTACTTCCCGGCGCTTTACCCTCTGAGTTACGGCTTCAACTGCAACGGGTCCGGCGCCTATAACTGGTGGCGCTTGGCCCTCGACACCAAACTGGTGGAGTTCCCCGCCGAGCGCATGATGCTCTGCGACGCGACCATCAACTTCTTCTACTGGGATGGCTGCGAAGCCTACGTGGCCGACTGGCACAACGAGGGCGCCAACATGGCCTTCACTGACGGCCATGCCAAATGGCTGAAGAAGGCAGCGGTGCCGGTCTATGACCGAGTGGGGACGGGAGGCGAAGCCCAGCGCTTCTGGTTCGGCAACAACTCCTACTACGCCGGGCGCTATTAGTCCGCCGGGGCCGTTTTCTCCGCGCTGCAACCGAACCAGCCGCTTGTCATTACAGGGTGGGCTACGAGCACCACCCGACCCTCCCTCCGACCAGGCCAGGCTAGGAGAAGTGAAGGCTCCCAGGGTGCGCGCCCCCGCGCCCGAGCGGGGGCGCCGTGCCGGGTGGGAAGGGGAAAGGATCCGCGGTCCGTGGCCCGCGCGCAGCGCCCTCCCTCCCCGGTCGCTAGTGTTGGTGCCCGAGGCTATTGTCCTCGGGCGTGTCAAGATGGCGCACGCGGGAAGCGATAACCTCCGCGGGGCACACCTCGTCGCATTCCGTCTCAATGGTGGTGAGCGCAAAGCCGAAGCGGGTGCGCAGCACCCCCTCCACCTCGCGCAAGACCCCGCGTCGCTCCGCCTCGCTACTATAGTCGGCGACCACATGCAGGCTGACCGCCCGCAGATTCGAGCACAGGCTCCAGGCGTGCAGGCTGTGCACCGAGCGCACCGCGGGCACGGCGGTCACCGCGGCGATGATGTCCTCCAGATGCACGCCGCGTGGCACCCCCTCCATGAGAATGTGCAGCGATTCTCCCCCGACGCGCAGGGCGCTGCTCAAGATGAGTAGGCCAATCAGCGCCGAGAGCACCGGGTCCGCCAGATACCGCCAGGAAAAGGGCGTGAGCGCCATGAACAGCGCGGCGACAATCACCGCCACCGAGGCCAGAAGATCCCCGAAGACGTGCAAATAGGCGCTGCGCAGATTCAGATCGCCGTGGGCATGTCCGCGCAGGCGCAGCACCACCACCAGATTGACCAGTAGCCCCACCGCGGCTATGACCAGCATCAGGCCGGTCTTGACCTCGGGCGGCGCCAGCAGGCGGCGGTAGGCCTCCCAGAAGATGAGGCCGCAGATGATCAGCAGGGCGAGGGCATTGAGCAGAGCCGCGAAAATCTCGCTGCGGTGTAAGCCATAGGTATGCCGGTCGGTGGGCGGTCGCAGGGCCAGGCGCAGGGCGACCCCGGCCAGCACCAGGGCGGCGACGTCGCTGAAGACATGGGCGGCGTCGCTGAGCAGGGCCAGGCTGTGGGTAAGCCATCCTCCCACCGCCTCGGCGACCATGATGAAGGCGGTCAGCCCCGCGGCCCAGATCAATTGAGAGCCCTTGGCGACATCTCCCGCCGACACCGGCAGTCGCGGCTGTTCGTGTTCGTGGGCGTGGCTAGCAGGCATCGCGCCTCTCGTGTTTTCGGGAATCCCCGCCCCTCCGCGTAGCGCAGGCTTCCGGCATGTGTCGCGTAGCGCAGGCTTCCAGCCTGCGAGTGCTACTGACCCCTTAGCACCTTCTCCATTTGATACCCTAGTCCCGGACCCCGCAGGCTCGCCGTGGAGGCCATCCCCCGCCGCACCCGGAAGAGGCCTTCATGCACCGCCCGCTCGCCGGGCGGCGTTGCGGCCGGGAAAAACTGGCGGCTGTTGGCCTCCAGACCCATCATAGTATACAGGCGCGCCCCCATCCCCACCGAATGGATCAGCGCCAGGCTGGGATTGGTCAGGTCCTGCAGCGCGTACGGGATGCCCTCCTCCCGCGCCTTGGCGGCCAGCACCAGGTCCATCGAATGCCCCTTGCAGGTCTTGAGGGCAATGCCCGACCAGCCCAGTTCCAGCCCCAGGCGCATACTCTCCAGCCCCGTCAGACTCTCGTCCAGGATCACCGGCTTCAGTTGCGAGAGGGCGCGCATGTCGTGCAGGTCTTTCTCCAGGTCCCGATCGGTGGGCTGCTCCAGATACAGCAGCCGGTCATAGCATTCCGGACAGCCCTCCCGCACCCGGTGCAGCATCTCGATGAGGTACTCCGGCGATTCGCATTGCTCGTTCGTATCCGCCGTGAGATGCAAGACCTCCACCCCTTGCTTGGCCAGTTCCTGCTTGCCGACGCGGAACACAGCCAGCAAGCGGTTCACGTCCCACTCCAGGTCGTTCCCTCGCAGCTTTACCTTCAGGCAGAAGACTCCATCCCGGGCAATACATTCGTCCAGGCTCACCGGCTCGCCATCTTGCGGATCGCTGTCGTCCTTTTCGCTTTGCGTGAGTTTATCCAAGCCGCCCACCAGCTGGAAGATGGGTACCTCAGGGAGATACCGGGGCCGGATATAATCAGCAATATACTTGCCCCGATAGCGCGGCCCCAAATACTGGCGCAGGTCAGCCATGAACTCCGCCCCGTAGCCGTAGTATGAATCAATCCCATTCACGCGGCCGAAGGCATCGTGCAATGCGGCATCCACCGGCGAAGCACACACCAGAGCACTCAGGAAAGGCTGGCGCAGTCCTTCGTCCAGCGCGGCGCACGACTCCGCGCTGATGCGGTCCAGTTCCGGCTCCAGGGCGAAGAAGAGGTCCACCGGGTGCGCCGGATGGGGGAAGGCCAAGACTAGATCGGCATACCGCTGCACCGTGGCCTTCATGCAGGCTTCCTTGGTGGCGTGATCCAGTTCTGGGGTCGGCCAGGACCAGAAGTCAGCGAGGAAGATACCGCCCCAGCCGTCCGCCACCTCTCCCTTGGCGTTCTCGCCCCTGACCCTCACTCGGCAGAAGGTGACCTGGTCCATCACCACCGCCCCGAACTTGAGCGGAACGCGGGCCGTGCACGGTTCGTAGTGGATCTCGATTTCCTTCGCCCGAATGTCTGAGTTCATGGCAGCGCAGCCTCCCGCGGGAATGCACTCTGGGGGCAGGTTCGCCGATCTGCGAGGCAAGACCTTGCGTGGTACGGAGAGTAGCTCCGCTCAGCGCCCGCCCCGGCGGGCGCCGCCCATCTGCTAGGCAGGCCCTTGCCGGGGAACGGCCTCGCGCACGCGCTGGGTGGCTAGCAGGACGGTTCCGGCCAGCTGGAGCAGCGCCGCCAGGCCAAAGGCCGGACCCGGTCCGGCGACGCTCCACAGCACGCCGACTAGGGCGGAAGAGACAAAATCGCCGACCCCGTTGACGGTAGCCAGAACCCCGAAGCCCCAGGCGCGCTGCTGAGGAGAGAGCATGTCCGCGCCCGTGGCCTTCTCCACGGCCTCCTCGGTCCCTACGCAAACCCCGGAGAAGAAAAACACCAGAACCATTGCCGGAAGGCTAGGAGGGCTGAGCGCCAAAATGGTCGCCGCTAGCACCCCGGCTCCGTAGCCGCACACCAGAATCCTCCGACGACCCAAGCGGTCACTGATCGCCCCGGCCAGATACGCGAATACCGCCCCCACCACGTTGTAGGCGGCGTACATGAGCAGGGGCAGCAGCGTGAAACCCGGCTCGCCGATCTTGGCGCTCTTCCCCAAAGCCCACAAAATAAGCAAGGTCTTGGAAAAATCTCCGGCCCCGAACAGGCCCACCGCCAGCAGCCAGCGCTTGAAGCCGGCAGGCAACGCCGTCCATTGCTGCCGCGCGTTGCCCTCGCTGCGCTGCGTAGGGAGATAGCGCTCCCGCGGCCCCAGGGCGACGAGCAGCGCCGCCAACGCTCCCGGGATCAGACTGTACCAGAAGACCGGGCGGGGTTGCGAAAGCAGGACGAACAGACCCACGCCCAGCAGGGGACCCAGCACCGCCCCTACTGTGTCCCCCATCCGCTCGAAACCGAAGGCCTTGCCGTAATGCTGCTTGTCGGTATCCTCGGCCAGCAGGGCGTCACGCAAAGGACCGCGAAAGCCGCGTCCGATCCAGGCCGCCGACCGCGCCAGCAGCAGCCAGACCGGTCGGTAGATGAGCCCAATACCCGCCACGGAGACGGCCGTGACCAGATAGCCCAGCGAGCACCAGGCCCGCCACGGGCGCAGGCGATTGCCCAGCAGTCCCGAGGTGAGTTTGGCCAGGCTGGAGAGCAGGTCGGCCAGGCCCTCCATCATTCCCAGCAGCGCTGCCCCTGCTCCTAGCTGGGTGACGAACAGCGGCAGCAGCACGGTCGCCATCTCATGGCTGGTGTCGCTAAAGAGACTAGCCAGGCCCAGGGAGAGTACGGTGCGATTGAGCCAGTGCGGACTGGGGGGAGACAAATCGCGATTCTCGTCTTTCACGGGTGTTTCTCCGAGTGGACGCACTATCCGGCGGGCAGGTCTTTCGCCTGGAGAAGCGGAATCCCTTCCTCCTAAGAACATGCCCATCAGTCCGGGCTCAGGTACAAGCGATCCGCACTATTTCTCGGCGCAACCGGAGGGGCCAAGCCGGCCGCAGCAGGTCCGCTGGCGCTTGCCCGATCGCCTCGTGCTTCTGTGGACCGACCGCGGCGTCTTTGCTCGCGGCAAGGTGGACCGCGGCACCGATCTGCTGGCGCGGGTCATGCGCCTGCCCGAAGAGGGACACATCCTCGACCTAGGCGCCGGCTACGGACCGCTAGGGATTGTCGCGGCCCTCCGCTCGCCAAAGGCGCGGGTGACCCTGGTAGAGATAAACCAGCGCGCGGCTGCGCTGGCAGAGAAGAACCTCGCGCTCAACGGGGTGCGCAACGCCGAGGTCCTGGTGGGTGAAGCGACGCAGGTGCTGGGCACACGAAAGTTCGACGCCGTGGTGACTAACCCGCCGCTACGGGCGGGCAAGCCGGAGGTTCTGCGGCTGCTGCGCGATGCCCACGAACGACTGCGGCCCGGCGGCAGCCTGTGGTTTGTGGCCCAGACCAAGCAAGGGGCCAAGACCCTCGCGCGCGAGGTGGCAGGGTTCGCTCCGCAGGTTACCCTGGTCGAGGTAGAGGGCGGTTACAGGGTATACCAAGCCTCCAAACCCTCTTCTCCTTCTGCTTACCGCCTCTCTCCTCCCGCCCATGACACCTCGACCATCCGGTACCGATATTGCGCTCTCAGCCTGCCGACGACCACTTCGCCGGGGCCGCGGGAATAGCGCACAAACCAGGCCAGAGGGTTGCGCCCATAGCGAGGCACGCTCCACCGCTTCAGTTTGGCGAAGTCGTAGATCATCCCCTCCGGCCCCATAATGCCCACGTGCCAACCCGCCGCCGGGTCCGGCTCATACCACGGCGAGTGCCGGACCAGGAGGAGATCGCCGGGCATGATTGCTGACCTCCCGTCCCAGGGGGCATATGCAAAATACCGCTCGCTCGTGCCCAGCCGGTGATCCCGTGACCCGCGAAAGCAGCGCGCGCCTGCGCCCAGGGCCTCATCGGCGATGCGGTCCACGAAGTCCGAGCAGTCGTTGCCCCACTGGCCGGGTTCTACCGCCAGCACAAACTTGCCCATCGGCCTCTCGCGGCAGAAACGCACCGCCGTTTCGGCCAGCCGCCAGTGGAGCGGCTCCCCCCGGGTGCCGCCGGAAAAACTCGGCCCGCGCATACTGCTCCTAGTCCAGCGCGGTCGCCGCGCCAATGGCAGCCCCGGGGGCCAGGTGGCTGCCACGCACGTACGCACCTGCTCCTGTCATCCCCAGAACCGCCAGCATCAGCAAGGTGGCGCGTCGCCAACCCGGACGCGCTTGTGCAGCCC
>CALFVE010000360.1 GCA_937928475.1 uncultured bacterium
GGACCGCTCGGAGTTGCCGCATGTGCAGCGCCTGGGGCGAGCCGATCACATACAGGCACCAGGCGAAGCCGAACTCCTCGAACCGGGAAAGCGCGGCAGCGACGTCGCGCAGCAGGTAGGTGCTGGCGCCGTCGGACTTGACCAGCAGGGCCGGCGGCATGCCCTGATCCGACAAGTCCACCAGCAGGGCCCCTTGGTCTTCCTTCAGCAACCCGCCGGCGCGAACGCGCTCCAGCGCGGCTTCCAGCTGTCCGTCGTAATAACTCTCGCCGCGTACGTGGTCAAAGGTCACGCCCAGGCGGGCGTATACGCGGTCGAACTCCCGCAGGCTGAGGTCGCGGATCTTCCGCCAGAGAGTGACGGCCTGCTCCTCGCCGTCCTCCAGCCGCTTGAACCACTGCCGGGCCTGTTCCCCCAGCGCGGCGTCGTGCTCGCGCCGGCGCGAGTACTCCACGTAGAGCCGGTAGCAGTACTCGATGGGGTCGGCTTGCAGGGCGGCCTCATTGCCCTCCTGGACCAGCGCGGCCATCAGCAAGCCGAACTGGGTGCCCCAGTCACCCAGGTGGTTGACACCCACGGGCCGATACCCAGCGGCTTGGTAAAGACGATACAGCGCCGCCCCGATTACGGTGGAGCGCAGGTGCCCGATGCCAAAAGGCTTCGCGATATTCGGGGAGGAGTAGTCAATCACTACGGTGCGTCCCTGGCCCAGGTCCAGGTGGCCGTAGCGCTCCCCCGACCGGCGGACGTCCTCCAACACCATCTGGGCCAAAGCCACGGGGTCGAGGAAGAAATTGAGATAGGGCCCCTGCTGCTCGACGCGGCTGACCCCGGGGAAATCCGTGGCTCCTACCGCCAGGTCCGCGGCTATCTGCTGAGGGGACCGCCGCAGCAGTTTGGCCAGAGGGAAAGCCTGGAGGCACAGATCCCCCAGCTCTGGGTCAGGCGGGGTGGTGAGCACCTCCTCCGGTACAGGGCCGACCTGGGGGAAGACCGCGGCGACCTGGTCCCGCAGAGCCTGTTTGAGCCGGCGCATCGGCATAGGCTACGAGCACCCCTCACCGCAGTACATGGTCGAAGTCGAGCCAGAAGGGTAAGCGCTCCCGCACCCATTCCAAGAGTTGCGTGCACACCACCACGCCGGCCACCATCTGCGGGAAGCCGCGCACCCACAGCGAATGTAGCAAGGGGAGCCGGCGGTCGGGGTTGCGCCGCCAGCGCTCCAAGAGCAGGCCGGCGGCACGGAGGGCAACCGCGAGTTGGCGGTCGGTCGGCTCCTTGGTGGTAAAGGCGTGTTGTACCGCGTAGCCCACCGGATAACGCGCAGCCCAGCCCAGCACGGCCACCGTCACCGCCAGCA
Organism: uncultured bacterium; assembly: GCA_937928475.1. Taxonomy (GTDB): domain Bacteria; phylum Armatimonadota; class Zipacnadia; order Zipacnadales; family Zipacnadaceae; genus Zipacnadum. The sequence continues at coordinate 1,361 of CALFVE010000360.1, forward strand.
GCGGGCCCCACTCGGGCACCTGCGCCAGGGGCAGGGCAATCAGGGGCACTGGAAGCAGTCCGGCCAGCAAGGTGGTGCCGCAGCGTCGGTGCGCGCGAGGGGACAGGCGGGCCAGGCGCCAGTCGAGAAGACCGTACTGCTCCAAGCAGTGCACGACTTTGTGCTCCGCTCCGTGGTATCCTGACAACGGAGACAAGCGCAGGACAACTAGGAAGCACAGGAACACCAGCAGATTCAGCCCTACACTAACGGCCGGGAAGAAGGCGAAGTCCTCGGGACCGGCCAGGCCGAGGAGCACCTCGGCCAAGGGCCGATGAATGACCGTGCCCAGCAGCCACGTCAGCACGTAGGCCAGCGCCATTGCTAGGCCCCCCAGCAGGATGATCACCACCCCGGTCAGGAACAACATCACGTTCGGCCCCGTCCCGTAGTTACCGGTGGAGAAGTGCACTCCCCCCGGCATGGCCGTACCCCCGATGCGCGGCACTGGCCCCAACGGGGTCACGGGCGGGCCCAAGACGGGCGAGCAACTCTTGCCGTACTCAAGGCTTTGTGTTATCATTCGTTCAACTCAGACGAGACCAGGGCGGCGCCTGCGAGCGCCGCTTAGTTCTGAAGGAGACAAATAAGATGGCTCGAGTTTGCGACATCTGCGGTAAGCGCCCCGGCAGCGGGCACAAGGTCAGCAACTCTTATCGGCACACCAAACGGCGCTGGCTGCCCAATCTCCAGCACATCCGGGTGCAGACGGCCGGGGGGAGCCGCAGGCAGCGGGTGTGCACCTCCTGCCTCAAGGCGGGCAAGGTGCGCCGCCCGGGCTAGTGCAGCCGCCGGGCGGGCCGGCTCTTACCAAGACGGGCAGCCCGCCGCCTCGGCTGCCCGTTGTTTTTCCGGGGAGTGCTCCCATTATAGCACGGGGCCAACAGGCGGACAAGATTGGGCAAGGAGCCGATCTATGACGCTCAGAGAGAACCTAGAACAGGCCTTGCGTGGCGAGCCGCTGGAGCGCATCCCCTTCGCCCTGTACGGCGGATTTTTTAACACCGCGGCAGGGCCGGAACTGCGCGAAGTGAAAAGCATTGGCGACATCGGGATTGCGCGCCCCTGGAGAATCGAGTACACCTCGGTGCAGGTCAAGACCGAACCGCTGGCCGATGGCGGCGATCTTACCACCTATACCACCCCTCTGGGGGAACTGTACCAGCGGCGCGTTCCCGACCCGGGTTACGGCAGCATGTGGGTGATGGAGCACCTGGTCAAGCGCCCGGAAGACTGGCGCATCGTCCAGTACATCATCGAGGACACCAACTACGTCGCTGCACTTGAAGACTTCGCGGCCGCGGACGCCCAGGTGGGGGATCGGGGCCTCGCCATGGCGCCAGTGGAACGGATGCCCTTCCAGCGTTTGTGGATCGAGTTCGGCGACATCGAGCAACTCATCTTTGCCCTGGCCGACCAGCGGGACAAGCTGGACCGCATGATCAGCCTGATGGCCCGCAAGGCCACTGAGTGCTGGGCGCTAGTGGCCCAGTCCGACGCCGAGTTCATCTGGGCCCCCGACAATCTCACTGCCGACATCAAGAGCCCGGAACTCTACCGCCGCTACGCTCAGCCCTACTACGAGGCCTTGGCGGAGGTACTACCTCCTTTGAACAAGAAAATCGTGGCCCACTTTGATGGGCATTTGGCCTCCCTGGTGGACCTGATCGCGGAGACGCCGGTGGATGTAGTGGAGAGTTTCACCCCACCCCCCAACGGCAATCTCGCCCTGGGCGCGGCGTGGCGAACCTGGTCCGACAAGGTGCTCTGGGTCAACTTCCCGCCCTCCGGCCATCTCCACGAACCCAAGGAGATCAAGGCCCGGATGAAATCGCTGGTTGCGGAACTCCCCGAGTGGCGGCGCATCGCTTTCGAGATCTCCGAAGACGTGCCCGTGCATCGGATGGTCGCCAACTTCACTGCTATTGCGGAGGCCCTGGAAGAAGTCTAAACGGGGCGGTTCAGGCGGCCCATGGCGGCGCATTCCGTACAACCGATCCGAGCGGCCCTGCACAGCGTGGGCTGCAAACTAAACCAGTTTGAGGCGGAACTGCTGCGCCAGGCGCTGGAAGACCGCGGCTATGAGATCGTGGACTTCGAGGACCGGGCCGACGTTTATATCCTCAACAGTTGCACGGTAACCTGCCGCACAGACCGCGAGTGCCGGCGGCTGGCCCGCGGGGCCCGCGCGCGCAATCCGCGTGCCTACCTCGTGCTGACCGGCTGTTATGCCGAGGTGGCGGGAGAGGACCTGCGCCGCCGGGACCTGGCTGACCTAGTCGTAGGCAATGCGGGCAAGCCGCATCTCGCCAACTTGATTGACGCTGCGCTGAACCGTTCTCCCCTCGGCTGCTTACCAGCCGAGGCGACAGATGGCCCGCCGCTCCTGCGCCAGTTCCGGGGCCACACGCGCGCCTTCTTGAAGGTACAAGAGGGCTGCGCCGGGGGCTGCGCCTACTGCATTATCGCCCGCGCTCGCGGTCCTGAGCGGAGTGTGCCGGCCGCGCTGGCGGCGGAGCAGGCGCGACTGCTGGCGCTGCGACACCCTGAGATTGTGCTGGTTGGCACGCACCTGGGCCGCTACGGACGGGACCGGCCTGGTGAGCCCGACCTCGCGGGCCTGGTGGAGCGCCTGTGCGCATTGCCCGAGCTGCAGCGGCTCCGTCTCTCCTCGCTCGAGCCCCTGGAGGTCAGCCCGGCCTTGCAGGAGCAGGTGATCGCCGGGGGTCGGGCCCTCGCGGGGGACACTTCGCTACCGGCACGAGGCAAGATCTGCCGGCATCTCCACCTCCCGCTGCAGAGCGGCAGTGACAGTGTCCTGCGCCGCATGGGCCGCCCTTACGCGGCGGCGGCCTATGCGGAACTGGTGCACTCTTTGCATGCGCGGCAGCCGGGTCTGGCGATCGGCGCTGATGTCATGGTCGGCTTTCCCGGCGAGACCGAAGCCGAATTCGAAGCCACGGTGCGACTGGTGGAGACCCTGCCCCTGGCCTACTTGCATGTCTTCACCTTCTCGCCGCGGCCCGGCACGGCAGCGGCAGAGATGCCGGGACAGATTCCCGGGCACATAAAGAAGCAGCGCAATCAGGTGCTGCGAGCCCTCTCGGCTCGTAAACGGGCCGAGTTTGCCGCCTCCCAAGTGGGCGCGTGCCTGGAAGTGGTTCTGGAAGCCGGCGACAATGGCGCGCCCTACGCTTTGAGCGACAACTACCTCCGTTTGCCCCTAGCCGCGCCGGCCGGGCCCCCCGGCCGGGTTTTCCCAGTCACGGCCGGTTCCCTCGCCGCCAAGGACCTGGGCGTGCCCGAGTCGTAGCCCCCGGCTGCCCTCTGATTCCTGGTATTGCCCCCTGCGCGCCTTTAGACTGCTCCCCACGCCTCCCTTCAGAGAAGGGTCGTCTGTGCCGACACTTCCTACGAACGTACTCATAGGAGGTGCCTTCCTCGGTCGCTGGTCGAGGCCACCCGTCCTCTCGCCGGGTCGGGCAGCGAACGACCGCGCCGAGGGAGCAGCCACGAGGATGGTCGCCTTCGGCCTGCAGCAGGCGGATTACCTCGACTTCGTGACCAGCCTGGGGTTTGTGGTCGTGGCCGCCGTATGCTGGTCTCTGTACCGTCAGCCGCGGCGTGGTCCGGTCTGGCTGGCGCTGGGGCTGTTTGCGCTGAGCGAGGGTCTGGTTCGAGGACTGGCCGTGCTTTCCTACAGTGCCGTCGGAGTCACCGCGCTCACCGCGTCCCAGGAGGGGCGGCAGGTAGTCCAGGCGACCTTGTTGGCGCTGCTGGCGCTTGGCAGTGCCCTAGAACGCCCGACGCCCTCGCGGCGAGTCTCCTTCCCCCTGCTGTTACTGGGGGCCACCGCCGTGAGTGCGTTGTGGGCGGTGAGAGCGGAGGCCTGGCTCGCGCTGTGGGCCTTGCACGCTGGCCTGGGG
>CALFVE010000361.1 GCA_937928475.1 uncultured bacterium
CCTGCCCCGGCTGGCCGACTGCGGGACGGGCGTGCACCGGCGCTCGGAAGTGCCCCCACCCGGTCGTGTGGTACGAGCACTCGGTGTAGGCCCCTATCTGACCCGCCCCGGCCTGCGCCATTGCCTCCCGCGCGGTCGGGACCGCCGTTTCCGGGAGGAAGGTCACCACCTTTACCTGCGCGCCTCCCGCCCTGGGCCGCAGCGGCCTGATCTCCCGTAGACTCAGGCGATCGGCCAGCAAAGCAGCCGGGCCTACTCTGGGTGCGGCGTCAAGATTAGTATGCATCACATACAAAGCCCGGCCCGTGGCGAGCAGTGCTTCCAGCAGCGCTCCCTGCGGTTCGTCCGTGCGCACTCGATCCAAAGGGGAGAAGATGAGAGGGTGGTGGGTGACGATCAGCGCGGCGTCCTCCGCCGCCGCTCGTTCGAGCACCGCCGGAGTGAGATCCAGCGCAAGTACTGCCGCGCTCACGGGCCGGTCTGGCCGCCCGACCTGCAGGCCCACCGAGTCGTATTCCTCCGCCCAGGCCGAGGGAGCCAATTCTTCCAGGAAATTCACTAGGTCGCCGACCAGGATGGGCATATCGCTCGTTTGATTAGCACTCATTGCCCCGGAGTGCTAATCACCCCTGCGGACGCTTGACAGGCCTCGGTGTTCCGAGTAGAATACGCGCAGTCATCAAGGTGAGCATGTTTCGCGGGCCCTGCCCGCAGGAGGAGTGCCAGTATGCCGGTTTACGAGTACAAGTGCCAGAAGTGTGGACATCAATTTGAGATAGAGCAGGGGGTCACTGATCCCCCGCCTCGTTCCTGCCCCAGCGACGGCTGTCACGGCCCGGTCGCGCGTGTCTTCCGCCCTCCTGCCATCATGTTCAAGGGCAAGGGGTGGCACGTTACCGATTACGGCAGGCGTCGCTCCTCGAGTCCCCCCTGCCCCGCCGGTTCGTCGTGTGCCAAGACGGAGACCTGCCCGGCCGCCGCTGACTAGGGCCGTGTGTCTCACTTTGTAGGCCTACGCGCAGCGACCTGCTGAGACGGCGAAGTTGTCACCAACGTGCCCACTAGAGACTACCGCGCCGAAGCCACTGGCTCCGGCGCTCGTTTCTGTGCAGGGGCAACCCTACTAGGGTGCGGGAGGCGGAGCAGGCGCCGGTTCAGCCGCAGCAACAGCTGGCGACTCGGCAGGCGTCGAAGGCGCGGCCGCCGGTGGTGTCAGGGGCGCGCCCTCAGGAATGACGTCGGGGGGCGTGACTTCAGCAGCCGCGGGGCCCGGCGAGCCGCCTGCGGCTGGGGCACGACTATCGCTGCCGTAGAGAACGGCAATGATCTGCGGCAGCAGTTGCGGGTAGCGGTGCACCACGAAGTTCAGCGCCTTGGCGGTCAAGCGGGGGAAAGTCTTCGCAGTGAGCCGCGCCAGGTCGGCCATGATCCCCGGGTAGCACGCCAGTACTTTGTCCCGTATCTGATTCAGCGTCTCGGGGAACTCGACGCGAAGCAGATCTATGAGAGCGGCATAGAGGTCAGGATACTTGTCGTTGAGCAGTTGCGCCGCCTCTGCCTTGCGGTCGGAGCCATGCCGTATCTTCGCCAGGTCGGCCAAGAATCCGGGGTACTCCTCGGTCACCAGCTGGCTGACTCGCACCTGTAACCGATCGTCGGCCCGCACCATCTGCATGATGATCTTGGGGATCTCGGGATAGTCATGGGAAAGACGCGGCGCCAGGCCCGACATCAGGCCGCTCAGCAGGTCCGGCTGCTCCGCGAAGAGGAACTTCACCAGTTCTTGTGTGAGGTCGGGGTACTTCTCCTCGACCAGCGCGGCCAGGCGGTCATACTGCTCGGTGGTCACGCCGAGGAAGAGCCCCACGACATTCTCCACGGGGCTGTTCGCCGCCTGTGTTTGGGTCGGCGCAGCCGGGGGAGTAGTGCCCGCCTGCGCCGGGCCAAGGGGAGCCGCAGCGGGCACCGCTGGAACCGGGGGCGCCGTCGCCTCCTCCGCCCACCCTACACCGGAGGGCCAACCAGCCCCCACCAGGAGGCACAGACCTAATATCAGAGGCAGGCGCCTACGTACCATTGCTTCCCCCCGCTCCCGTCGGCGGCAGGCGGGTTCCCTCAGGAGCGGCTTCCAGATAGTCAGAAAGTATTACATTGGCAACCAGCCCGCCTACGATCTCGTGGGCGAAATCCCCCGATCCGCCCTGGCGGCCGCCGCTCGGGCTGGAGGTGTCCACGCGGGCCACACGCGGCCCCACTGCCTCTGGCTCTACCACGCTACCCACCTTGCTGACGTCCGCCACCATGACGGCGGGCGTCAGCGGTACCGAAGCGTAGGCGAGCACCGGCGCCGGCCGCTTTCTCTCCGGCCGAGGTTGGCGCGAACTCGCGCCGCGCACCCGCCAGACCGCCGGCTCGATCCGCCCTGAGGATCTCTCTGTGACCTCCCCAGCGGCCAAGATCGGAGGCCGCGCTGCCACTGGCGCCGCCGATGACGGGGTTGTTGCCACTTGCGGCGCCATCGTCTCCGCCGGGCGGGGCGCCTCGCTGATTACGCGGGGGCCTACCTGCGGCCCGACAGGCGCCACCAGCGAACGTATCGCTAGCGTCAAGACAGCCATTACCGCGACCGCCAGACCTGCGGCCGCCCACGCGGGCGCCGGTCGCCAGCTCGGCAGCACCCGGGTCCGCGAGCGTTGGGCCGCTTGCGCCGCCGCTAGGATGCGTGCCGGCAAGTCCGCAGAAGGCTCCGGCCGGGGAGCGTTGCGCAACAGGAAGAGGGCCGCGTCCAGGGTGCGGCTGCGCTCCGCACAGCGCGCGCACCTTGCCAGATGCTGCTCAAGCGCCGCTCGGTCGGCGGGAGCGAGGCTCCCGTCCAGCCGTTGGTGTAGCCACTGCCTGGCTCTGCGACAAGTTCTTGCCGGTGAGTCGAACATCGTTACGCCTACCTTGCGGCCTGCCCTGCGGCAGCGCCTTGCCGGCGTTCTTCCCCTTCCTCCCGCTGCTGCTTCTGATATCTCTCGTATTCCCGCGCAAAGGCCTCGCGGGCCCGCGCCACCCGTGATTTTAGCGTTCCCAGCGGGCAGCGCAGGATACTGGCCGCCTCCCGATACTCCATTCCCTCCAGGTCTACCAGCGCCAGCACCAGCCGGTGTTGGGGACGCATTCGTGCCAGCACCGCCCGCACGGTCTGCTGGGTCTCGTTGCGCTCCGCTTCCGCATCCGGCTCGTGCCCGGGCTCATCGGCGAGGTCCCGCTCCATCGAGCCGTCGTCGGTAGCCACTGGCGTATCCAGCGAGGGGCCCTCCACCACCCGGCGCCGCTTGCGCCGCCGTAGCTCGTTGATGGAAGCATTCACCGCGATGCGATAGAGCCAGGTGCGGAAACTCGCCGTGCCCTGGAACTGGAAAGAGCGCAGCGCCGCCAGTGCCTTGAGAAAGATCTCCTGGGTCAAGTCCTCGGCGTCGTCCGGCCCACACATCCGGTAGACCACCCCATAGACGCGCCGATGGTATCTATCCACCAACTGCCCGAAGGCCTCCGTGCTGCCCTCGCGAGCCCGCTCCACCAGCCACATCTCCTCGCGGCCACCCGCGGGGGTGGTTGCCGCGCCCGGATCGGCTGCCTCCTCTGGTTTTATCAACACCTTAGAGTCCACAAGGTTCCCTTCACGGGCTTAGTCTTCGTTAGCAGGTCGGACAGTTTAATGCAGTCTCTTCTGCAGATTACTACTACTCGCCATAGTACTCCCCGCAGCCCGCCGCAACATTCAGCACAGGAACATGTTAGCGAGAGAGGTCTTCGGAAGGCAAGAGCCGGGCCCTCCCCCTCTGACCCTTGTGCTCTCAATCAGATTCGGCGGGAGCGGGGGCGGACCCGGCCGAGCTCAACCCCAGGACCGCC
>CALFVE010000362.1 GCA_937928475.1 uncultured bacterium
CGGGCAGCACCAGGCTGAGCACCGAGTAGTTGACCAAGAAGGCGTCGTCACCGGAGTAGGCGGTGGCCGCGCCGGCGACGCGAATCAGTTCAGGCGGGTAGACATAGATCGCCTCCGCCAGATCTCGTTGCACCTGTTCCATCGCCAGGCGCAATCGCTGCTGCATCTCCGCCTGGGTGCGACCGCTGGCGACCATGTTCAGCGAGGAGGTCATGGGGACGAAGAGCAAGGCGAACAGCACCACCAGGATGCCCAGGACCACCAGCACCTCGATCAGGGTGAAGCCGCGCCTGCGGTCCGGCCCGCCGAAGGCCGCGCTGCCAACCGATTTCCCGGGGCCCAGCCTAGCGGTCACCGGGGGCCACCTCCCATGCTGCCGGCGGCGCGATAGGGCTAGGGCCTTTCTCGAACAGCCCCCGCGCCTTGAGGGCGACGCTGCCGTCCCAGAAGAGCACGTGATACTGCCCGGCCCCGTTCTGGGTGTAATAGTCGGCGTGATAGTCGCACCACGTCACCACCGTAGAGTCGGCCGGCATCCAGGTGCTGTCAGTCACCGGCCCCCAGTACATGTTGCTGCCTACCGTGATCGAGCGCATCCCCTTGGACAATTGCCGCTGAGCCATGTAAGCGCTGGGCGGGCGCGCCCAGGTATGCGGGTCGGCCGGCCCCAGACTGGGTACCGTCCAGATGCGGCACGGCATGTACTTGAACCGGTTGACCAGGATGTCCGTGCCATTCCAAGCGTCACCGTTGTCCTGGTCGTTCACGTACTTGATCTTCACTAACTTGTCCGCCGGCGTATTGTCCGGCTGCCGCCAGACGTAACTGTAGAAGTAAGTTGGGTCGGTGGGGTTGCGATGCTCCCGGTCGCCGGGACAGTGCAAGAGGCTGCGGTCGCGCAGATAGCCCTCGCGGTAGAGAACCATCAGCGGATTGGTCTCCTGGCCGGTGGCGGGATCCACCGGCTTGCTGTTGGGCGAGAGCATCTCGTCGTACGGCGTGAGCGGGTCGCTGCCGTCTTCCGCAATCCACACCGGCGGCACGCCCTGGAAGTCCAGGTAGTACATCTTCAGCGCCTGGCTGAGCCGGCTCAGGTTAGCGTTGCAGGTCATCACCCGGTTGCTCTCGATCATGGACTTGGCCACGGGCAAAGTCAGGCCCATGAGCAGCGCCATGATGGCGATGACCACTATCAACTCGATTAGGGTGAACCCTTTGTGCTTATACATCGGCCTCATTGCCGTTCTCCCGCTCGGCGCTAGGCCGGCGGCGCCGGAATATTGTCCACCTCGGTGAACTGCAGCCGTCCGGTCTGCGAACGCCACCAAGCCCGTACCCGCAGGGAGACGCCCCGCACCGCAATCACGCTCTGCACATTGGGGTTGTTGAGCGTGATCTGACGGCTGGGCCCGATGGTGTGCAGTTCGCCCATCACTCGCTGCGGGTTAGTGGCGCTGCCGTAGGTATAGTCCACCGCAACCGTAACTCCCTGCGAGGCGCTAATGGGCTGAGTCGTGAAGGGGTCTACGCCGGTGGTGAAGTCCAGCACGGTATAGCCGCCGGCGTTGGCCCCCAGATTGCTAAAGCACCGAGTGGGGCTGAGCGCGCCGAAGATCTCGGCCGGCCAGTACCACTGCGGGGGCCGGATCACGGTCAGCATAGCGTCGTCTAGAGTCTTGTAGAAAAACCGGAAGGGGTGCCCCAGGAGGCTGGCGGCCGGCGGGTTGGTCGGCACGCGGATGGTTACCCGCCCCTGGTTGTAGTCCACCCCGGTGTTGACGTCAATGGCGTTGCCCTCCCAGTAAGCCACCCCGGTGGCCAGGTCTAGGGCCAGCACGTGGGTGTTGATGCCCGGCGCGGCCGGCATGCTCAGCGGCACCTCGCTGTTGAGGCCCGAGGCGGTAAGTTGCACGGTCACAAAAGAAAAATCGGGATCCACGCTGTCCACCACCGCCTCGGCGGCGGAGAGAATCCGGTCTTCCCAGAGTTCGCGGGCCCGGCGCTGGTTGGCCGGATTGGTGTCGCCCGGAGGCGCCTCCCGCAACAGGCTGTAGTTGATGCGCACCTGCGCTCCGCTGTCGGCGGGGTCAAAATGCAGCAGCGAGCCGGTAATGTCCAGGGCGGCCTCCCCCGGACCCACCGCCGCGCCTGGCGGCAACACAGTGAAGTCGCGCAGGCCGCTGCCCCAGGAGGTGCCCTCCACGATGCCCTGAAAGCCAGTGACGCCAGCAGCGGCGACGACCGGTGAGCCGGTCAGGGTGAGTTCCTCCTGCTGCACGTAGTGTACGCCACCCGCGGTGTCGCGCCAGGCGTAGGAGATGAGCATGCGGGCTACGGAGGGATCGGCGGCCACCGTTCCGTCCGGCGCCAGATAGTAGCAGCCGGCCGGGATACCGCCCGGCGGCGGACTGGGCAAGTCGGTCAGCGGGAAGACCTGCGAAACCGCGGGTGCCACGGCGGGATTCGCGCGACCGATCTTCAGAGGGTAGACCACGTCCATGGCCGGCGAGGCCCCGGCCGGCAGCGCCGGAATAGTAGCGATCTCGCCGACCACCTCATAGATATCATCGCGAGCGTTGGCTGGGTTGTCGGTGAGCCGGTAGGAATCCGGGTCAATAGGAAGGCTTTCCGGGGAGACAGTGGGGCCGCCCAGCACCATGGGAGGCAGGCCCGCGGGGTCGCTGGTCAGCCGCTCCATGGTTGCCTGGGCCAGCCGTGTCATCTGGGTGCGCCGGCCTTCCTCGCGCACGGTGCGCATAAGCAGCGGAAAGCCCCGGGCTACGCCCCAGATTCCCACCAGCAGCACGGTCATGGCCACGAGCACTTCGACGAGGGTCATGCCCCGGCAGGCCCGGGCGCACCCTCGGCTGCCGAGGGCGCGGCCGGAGACCGACCGTCGCGGCCCTGCAACCTTTGCGGCTGCACACGTTAGCCCTGGCAAACTGATAATCGCCATGTCTTTCGCCGCCCTCATTGCCATCCTGGTTTTACCCCATTTGCCGCACGGTGAAAACTCCTAGGGGCATATTTGCCGATAATTTCAGCGGACTTGCCGGCGCCGGCCCGCCTGGTTGCCCCGGCGCCAGGACTAGACCCTGCCCCGCGCGGGGCTCGGCCCTCTCCTTGCACGGACGGGAAGCGGACACCGGTGGCGGGGATCAAAACGAAGCCAGCCGGCTTATTTCTGGTGCACCCAGGGAGCCACGCCGGAGGCGTCCACGGTGGCCATGGGCTGGACATTGACCTTCTCGGTCTTGCCGCTCAGGCGCAGCACGATGTCCATCTGCCGCCTGGGATCGCTGCCATAGCGCTCGCGGTGGTAAGGACAGTGGGTGACGATGGTGTTGTCCGGCGCATAGCGGTTGATCAAACGCGGGTAGAAGCGCCAGGTCAGCCCCTGCGAGGCCAGCCAGGACGGCAGCGGGCTATTGGTCGGGTTGATGTAGGTGCCCAGGTTGTAAACGTCATACCCCTCGCTATTGTATCCAAAGTAGTTATACAGCCGCAGGGGCAATCCGGAGGAGTCCGTCTTGAACTGCCAGGTGCTGGTGTCCACTTCCCCATTATAAGAGCAGTAGATCTTCTGTTTGGCCATTTCGATGGCCTTGATGGCGTTCTCATCATCGGGGCAGATAAACAGACCCTTATCCGTGATGTAATCCGGATAGAGCGCCGAGAAGCCACCCTGGTAGCGGTTGCCGTCGTACCAGGGCGGAGGCGGGAAGGCGTGCTTGTCGGCCAGGTACTGGCGCAGCGCGTTGCCCAACTGGTGCAGGTTGCCGATGCAAGTGCCCTCGCGCTGCTTCACTCGGACCGAGTTGAAGACAGGAAAGAGCAGCCCCGCCAAGATGCCGATGATGGCGATGACCACCAGCAATTCGATGAGCGTAAAACCCCGAGACCGCGTGAAGGTGTTCATCGTGGACCCCTTTTGTCGCGAGACAGCGACGCGTCCGCGGTTGATACCCCGCGCCCGCCCTGCTCGCGACAAGATTGCGTCACCCTGCTAGAATACCCTAGCACCCTGACCTGTAAACCTCCCCGGAAACCGCTCTCTCAGCGATAGAAATGCAGGACCCAGGGCGCCAAGACGTCCGGCCACAGCAGCATACCGATAGCGGCGAGGGCTAGCATCGGGCCGAAGGGAATGTACTGGTCGCGCCGGCGTATCCGCAGCAGGATTAGCAGGACCGAGATGGCGGCGCCGCTGACCATCGCCAGTAGGAAGAAGGCCAGAAACTGGTATCCCGGCCCGAGTAGAGCGCCAATGCCCGCGGCCAGTTTCACGTCGCCCAGCCCCAGCGCCGGCCTGCTCATCACGCGCTCAAAGACCCACCCAATCACCAGGAACAGCCCGCCCCCGACCAGCGCGCCGACCACCGAGACGGGGAGATAGGCGACGTAGTCTTCCCCGCCCAGTTTCTCCGCGAAAGGGAGCGCCTTCTCCCGCCCGTAGGTGAGCAGACGGTAGAGGTCAAAGGCGATGCCGATGCCGATGAGAATCAGCGGCACCTGGTCGGGAATGATCATGTGGTCGAGATCAATGAAGATCGCCACAATCAGGGCCGCGCCGGCCCCGAAGACCCCCAGCGCATAGGGCGTGAGGCCGTAGTAGTAGACTGCGGCCCCCGCCAGGGCGGCGCTGCCCGCCTCCACCAGTGCATAGCGCGCGCTGAAGCGATGCCCACAGAAGCGGCAGCGCCCCCGCAGCAGCAGATAACTCAGCACCGGGATAAGGTCAACGAACCCCAACCGTTCGCCGCAGGAGAAGCAATGGGATGGAGGAAAGACCAGCGAGCGGCGCTCCGGGAGGCGGTAGATAACGACGTTGAGGAAGGAGCCGACCACCGCGCCGAAGAGCCCGGCCAGGATGCACGGCCACCAGCCGGTTAGCACAGATTCCCCCCTTTGCGCCGCCCGCGGGGGCCCCGCCGGAGAACCGGCGGGTTCCCCGGCAACACGGTCAGAAGTCGCGAGGCCAAAGGCGAAGACGGCCGTAACGGCCGTCTTCTTGCCCTGCGCCACTCCCCACTATTCACTACCCACTCAGTTTCTGAATCACCGAAATCAGGGGCATCCACAGGGCGATCAAGATGAACAAGACGACCCCGCCCAGCCCCACGATCATGACCGGCTCAATGGCAGCGGTCAGACCCTCGAGAGCAGCGTCCACTTCGCTCTCGTAGAACTGGGCGACCTTCTCCAACATCGAGTCCAGCTGGCCGGTCTCCTCCCCGATGCTGATCATCTGCACCACCATAGGCGGGAACTGGCGGGAGGCCGCCAGCGGGTCGGCGATGGTGTCTCCCTCGCGAATGCTGGCCCGGGCCGCCAGGATCGCGTCCTGGATAAGCACATTGTCCACCGTGCCCGCCGTAGTCTCCATGGCTTGCAGGATAGGGACCCCGCTGGAAAGCAGCGTGGACAGCGTGCGCGAGAAGCGGGCCATGGCGATCTTGTGGGTCAGGCTGCCGAAAACCGGGACCCGGAGCTTGATCACGTCCATGTACCGCCGGCCGGTCTTGGTGGCTCGGATGCGGTTGAAGCCGATCACCACAGCCACCACGATGATGATACAGGCCCACCAGTAGTGGATGACGAAGTTCGAAAACTTCATCAGCATGCGGGTGAGCAGAGGGAACTCGTCCTCGCTGAGGCCAAGTTCCTTGAACAGCGCAATGAACTTAGGCAGGATGAAGGTGGACAGGAAGATGACGATGCCCGCGGCCATGATAACCACGATGATGGGGTAGGTCATGGCCGCCTTGACCTTGCGCCGCAGTTCCATGTCCGCCTCCAGGAAGCCGGCTAGGCGGTCCAGGGTCTCGTCCAGCACCCCGCCAACCTCCCCGGCGCGCACCAGGCCCACCGCCAGGTTGCTGAAGACGCGCGGATGCTTGGCCATAGCGCGGGAGAGACTGGCCCCGGCCTCAATCTCCGCCTCCACGTCGCGGATGATGCTCTTGAGTCGGTAGGAACTAGTCTGCTGCTCCAGCACGTCCAAGCAGCGCACCAGGGAAACGCCGGCGTTGATCATGGTGGCGAACTGGCGGCAGAAGATGGAGAGGTCGCGCAGTTTCACGCGACCCTTGAACAGTTGAAACTGCCCCACGCCCTTGGCCTTGGCCCGGGTAACCGCCCTCTTCTCCTCCACCTTGGTGACCACCAGGCCCTTCTCGCGCAGCAGTTGCACGAGGGCTTCCTTGCTGGCCGCCTCCTGAGTCCCCGGCACTTGCTTGCCGGTGCGATCGCGGGCTACGTAGGAAAAAGTAGGCATCTGTCTCTCCTCCCCAGCCTCGAAGCGATGGTCGCAAGACCGCTATACGTTACGACGCTTTGCCCTAGGCGCGAAGTTCCCCCCGCCGGCCCCGACCTTGCACAAAGCCAGCAACGCTCGCCACACACAGGCAAAGCGCCTGGGCCACCCACAGCCAAGACGCCTATGGTACGCGCAGGTGAGACGCCTGCCCTACTGAGGCTTGGAGGCCGGGGGGCTGCGGCTACTCCCCGGCCATGAGTTTCTCCAGTTCGGCCGGGTTGTGGCTGCGGCGCATGGCCATCTCGTAGGTGATCAGGCCCTGCCTATACAGGTCCCGCAGGGCCTGGTCCATGGACTGCATCCCAATGCTGGCCCCGGTCTGGATGATGGAATGCATCTGGTGCGCTTTGTTCTCGCGGATGAGGTTACGGATGGCCGAGTTGGCCACCATGACCTCGACGGCCGCCACTCGCCCCGGCTGTCCGGCCCGCGGGAGCAGTTGCTGAGAGAGAATGGCGAGTAGGTTGTTGGAAACCTGGATGCGGATTTGCTCTTGCTGCTCCGGGGGGAAGACGTCAATCATGCGGTCTACCGACTCGGCCGCGTTGTTCGTGTGCAGGGTGGCCATCACCAGGTGGCCGGTTTCCGCGCAGGTAATCGCCAGGGCGATGGTCTCCAAGTCGCGCATCTCCCCCACTAGGATCACATCGGGGTCTTCGCGCAGCACCCGGCGCAAGGCTTCGCGGAAGGAGTGGGTGTCCTCCCCCAACTCGCGCTGGTTGATCACCGACTTGCGGTGGGTATGCAGGTACTCGATGGGGTCTTCGATAGTGATGATGTGCTCGGCCCGCTCCATGTTGATCTGGTTGACGATGGCGGCGAGCGTCGTGGACTTGCCGCTGCCGGTGGGCCCGGTGACCAGCAGCAGGCCGCGCGGCCGGCGGGCCAGTTCCTCCACGATGGGCGGCAAGCCAAGTTCCCGAATGGTAGGGATCTTGGTGGGAATCAGCCGCAGGGCCGCGGCCACGTTGCCCCGGTCGCGGAAGACGTTGACCCGGAAGCGCGCAATCTTGCGCATGGCGTAGGAGCAGTCCAGTTCCAGTTCCGTCTCGTACCGCTGGATCTGGTCGTCCGTGAGGATGTCATAGATCATGCGTTGGGCGACGGGGGGAGTGAAGGGCTCATACCGAGTAACTTTCAGTTCCCCGTCCACGCGCAAGACGGGAGGCAGCCCCACTGCGATGTGCAGGTCAGAGGCATTGTTCTCGACCACAATCTCCAGCAGTTCGTCAATATGAACGTGCTCGAGCGGCTTGCGCTGCACCTTAGGTCGAGTCATAGTCACCGTGTTGCCCCCGGCAGGGTTGCTGGTGGGCTGTCCCTCAATGGCCATTTTTTCTTCTCCTGATGGAGGATTGCCGAGTCAATCGCGGGCGGCACGCCTAGTTGCCGCCCCCGCGCTGTCCTACCAGGCACCGGCGGTGAAGACCACGCGCTGGAGGTCTTCCACTGTAGTGATACCCTGGAGCACCTTGGAGAAACCATCCTCCTGCAGGGTAGTCATCCCCGCGGCGAGAGCGGCTTCCCGAATCTGACCGGCCGAGGCCCGCTTGACGATTAGTTCGGCGATCTCCGCGTTCATCACCATCAACTCAAAGACGCCGATGCGGCCCCGATAGCCGGTGCCGCGGCATAGTTCGCAGCCTCTGCCGTGGTAGAATACCCGGTCGCGGTTCTCCGGCGCATCGGGGTCGAAGCCGAATCCCAGCAGCAGGTCGCGCCGGGGGGTGTAAGGCTCACGGCAGTTGTCACAGATCCTGCGGGCCAGCCGCTGGGAGAGGGAGGCGATGACCGAGGAGGAGATCAGGAAGGGCTCCACCCCCATGTCCACCAGGCGGGTAACCGTGGAGGGCGCGTCGTTGGTGTGCAG
>CALFVE010000363.1 GCA_937928475.1 uncultured bacterium
GTACGGCGCGAACCCGCTGCCGACAAGACTTCAGCGTCTCTGGGATCAAGCCAAGCACGTCCTCTGCGGCGGTTTTCCCTATTCGGAGGGCATCTTCGAGGACCTCAACAAGGTGATCTGCGCGGGCTTCTTCTGGAACAAGGAAGCACGCGCCGAAAACACGGTCCGGGAATACCTGGCCTGGGAGTTCACCCCGGAAGTGGTCGAAGAGGTCGCGCGGGCCGTTGCTCTGTTGGAGCGTAATTACCCCCGAGCAACCTGGAAACGGGAGGAAGTGGAGGAGGCCTATGCCCTCCTGCAACAGGCCGACCGACGCCTGCCGGAGCGGGCAAGGAAAAGTTGGCGCTGGAGGATTCTGTTCTTGCGAGCACTGATTGACCGCGAGCTGGTGGCCCATGGCGGCGAAGTGTCCGACCACTGCGACGAGGCGTTTGAGGAGTTGATTCGCCTCTTCCACCTGGAACAGGGTTGGCGGTGCGTCACGCCGCCCTCCCGGGCCTACCTGGCGCGTGAGGAAGCCCGGCAGAGAAGAGCGGAAACCTTGCCACCGGGCGCCCATCAGGGGGTGTAGCGGTTCGGCGCTCTACGGCGCGGGCAGGACCTTGACGGCCAGGTCCGGCGCGATGGGCGGGAGAGGAACGGCTAGGTTGCCGTTCGGAGTGGTCAGGGTGACGGTGCTGGCCATCTGCCCGGTCAGAGTGTCCCAGAACTCAACGCGGTAGTTCCCGGGACGCAGGCTGGCGATCGTCGCCGTGATGCCGGTGATGCCGGTAGCCGGGCGCTCGCGCTGGCCCAGCCCGTCATAGTCATAGACATAAAAGTAGGCGGAATTGTCGTTCTGCATGGCCTGGACGCGCAGTTTGGTCTCCGGAATGAGTCCCACCTGGGTCAGGCGAAAGTTCTTGCCCCGGCGGTCTTCGCCCGCGACAAAGCCCTGCAGGCCCTTCATGAAATCCCCCAGCCGGTACTGCTCCCATTCCTTCTGGTACCAGAAGGCCCCGGGCGCGGACCAGGGCATGAGCGCTGACACCCACAGCCCACAGCGGAACTCCTGGAGCCAGCGCGATTCCGGCACCGGCAGTTCCGCGGTCTGAGGTCCGTATTCGATGAAGATGAAGGGCTTGTTGTAGCGTTGGCGCCTGGCGAAGGACTCGTTCATCCCCTCGTCGCGCCGTTTCCAGTAGGAGTCGGACTGGATGTATTCGATCTCCGGCAACTGCCAAAGTTCGTCTCCGGCGTGCCAGTAGAGAGCAATGTGAGAGACGATGATGTGCGGCTGTTGCTCGCTCTGCCGGAGAAAGCGCGCCATCTCCTGGTGCCAGGCCGCCGATTCCTGGGGATTGTAGCCCTCCGACAGTTCGATCTCGTTCCACAGGTCCCAGGAGAAGATGTTGCGGCCGTAGCCCCAGCGGGCCGCGATGTAGCGATAGCGCTGCTTGTGGTCGTTTTTGGCCCGCTCGCTGGTGAAGAACATAAAGGGCGCCGCCAGGTAGCCGCCATTTTCGACCGCGTAGGGGTTGTACTCCCACTCGGCATCGAACTTGTCCTGGCGGAGTTGCCCATGTGAACCTAAGGTGATTTCAAGATAGAGGTTGTGCTGCGCAGCGAGGTCGAGGGCGTAGTCGAGCCGCCAGGCATTGTACTGGGCGTAGCGACCGACATCCGCGAAGCGCGAGTGGTACTTCTGACTCCATTCAATTCCCGCCCACCAGGCGCACATCCAGGTGCGCACCACGCTGATGCCGTACTGCCGGAAGAGCGGAAAGAAATGGTCAAAGTCATAGGTGCCGGCCTGGGCCTCGGCCTGGTCGCCGCCGTCGCGCATGTTGATGGCAAAGGGGTACAGGAAGTCCCCGTTCTCGAACTCAAAGTAGTGGGGGTCCTGCCGGCTGACCCGAGCCAGGCCCTCAGGATGCAGAGGCGCGGTAGCCTCAAAGGAATTCTCGGGGCTTCTGCGCGTGCCGAGGGCATCTCGCAGCGTGACATAGTACCGCCAGGTTCCCACCTCGCGAGGGGCGAACCGGACCTTCCATTGGGGACCGCCGACCGGGGTGAGGCGCTCAAAGCCCTCCGGCGACTTGCTGCGCGTGAAGCCCTGATAGAAAAAGCCCGGCACGGTGAGCGCCTGGCCCGAGGGCGAGAGGAAGTGCCCCTCCACGTTTACCACGGCCGGGTCATAGGGATTCTCATAGAGTTGGTCCACGGGCCAGGTTAGTTCGAACTTCTCAAACTGAGGCACGCGGGCAGCGTTTGGCACCGGCCGAGGCGCAGGGGGAGGAGTACCGGGGCTCACCGGCGCCGCGCCCAGCGGGGGGCGGTAGTCCTCCAGGCGCAGGTCGGCGATCTGCACCGGCCCGGTCCAGGCCTTCTGCTCGAAGAGACGGATGCCAAACTCCTTGGGCCGGTAGGTGGCGTCGTAAAACACCTGCTGGTGACCGCCCGGCTCCCAGTCAGTGCTGAACGGGCGCAGCGACACGGAGAAGGTCATCCATTGGCCGGGCGTCAGGGGCTGGCGTTTCTTCGGGTCGGCCCGGTCGTGCAGGGGATAGGTCTGATACCAGTAGTAGTGAAAGTCCTTGAGGTAGACCTGCAAGTCGGCGGTCTTGGGAAAGCCCTCGGGAACGCGCAGACGGAAGGTCAGACGCTGGTAACCGGTCCAGTCCTCCCAGCAGCGATAGGCGACGCCCAGGGTGTTGGGCAGAGAGCCCGTGAACTCAACGGCAGGGGTCCCTCCCGGGCCGCCGGCGGGGAGGATCTGCACCTTGTGGACGGGGCCGGAGTCATAGGGCCGCCAGTTGCGGGCCTCCAGGGTCAACGGCAGGACAGGCGGTCGGGTTTGTGCCCGCGCCGGAGGAGCCAGCACGCAGAGAAGCGCGCCGGCCAGCGCAAGCACGGAGCGAGAGTTTCCACGGCGAAGAGTAAGAGTCATAAGTTCACGAGCCACTGACCGACGCTAAATACTTAGACAATCGAAAGCGAAAAAGGTGCCAGGTCCGCCGTGGTCGGTGGGAGCCGCACCGGTCTCCGCCAAAAGCAGCGCGGGGAGGCCCGCGCCGCGCTCCTGATGCACCGACCTGGCCTGCTTTCCAGCCTCCCGCGCCCTGCGCGCGAGGGGCCTTGAGCAAAGCGATGGGCGGGCGCAGCCAAGTAGACATAGGCTTAGAAACCTGTGCTCCAAAGACCTCCTGATAGACTGGTGCCGAATCCCCTTCACCTGGCGGCTGGGGACGAGGGGGGTATAATGAGCACCGTGGCGGCGCTCACTCCGAATACGACGGTAGCATGTGAGGCGGACACAGCGCCCTATGCATTTTCTTAAGCCTCAGCTATGACCGCCTGCTGGCCGCAGACCATCTGCTCCGCAGGATCACTGCCGCCGTGGATTTTGGCTTCTTCACCAGCCTGGTGGGCGACTGCTACTGTTGCGGCAATGGGCGCTCTTCCTAGGATCCGCGGGCGTTGTTCAAAGTCGTCTTCCTGCAATTCCTCTACGATCTGTCCGGCCGACAGGTGGAAGCACAGATCGACCTGCATCTAGCCTGCAAATGCTTCGTGGGCCTCCAGCCCGATGGAACCGGGCCGGGCCAGGTGCCCGGCTCGCCGCACCCGGACGCCCGCTCTAGGCGCAACTATCTACAAGCTGCAAACCAACACTCTACCGCTCATCGTAGAGCGCAATCGCACTAATCGCAGGTTCTCGGCGAGGCCAAGCTTGACAGCGAACGTGAACGCCGCCGCATCGAGCGCAAGTTTGCCGAGCAGAAGCGCTATCACGGTTTGCGCCAAGCCCGCTACTGGGGACTGGCCAAGGTGACTATTCAGGCGCTGATCGCCTGCACTGCACTTAACTGCGAGCGGCTAGCCATACTCTCTCAGGCCAGTTGTAGTCTGCCCAGGACAGGATTGTGTCCGCTGAATGACGCGGCCCGATGAAAGCCGCCAAGCAGCGGAGAGGATGCATAGTCTGCCGCCGGTTGGGGGCGAGGCGCCCTAATTCCTGCGAGCAGACGAGAAAACCAAATAGTGGTCAGACGCAAACGGTTTGTTTCAAACCGTAGACGTACCCTCTCCTTCAAGAGAGATCACTTTAGCAACAGTCTCTTGAGAGGGCGGATGATGACAATGAGGCTCCTGTGCGTGCTATTCGCATTGCTTCTCCCCTGCCTGGGTAGCGCCCTCGCTCAGGAGCAAGCTACTCGTATTCCTATTGGCTACAAGGACGGCAAGCCCATCTACTTCACGCCAGGCTTCTACACCCTCCAAGAGGGCTTGGCAGAAGCCCAGAGGACTGGGAAGCGCGTCATTGTCCTCTACGACGGGTTCTCTTCTGTACGCCCGCCCACAGGCGAAATCTGGGCGACGGCAAACTTCGACTACCAGTGCTCAGAGGCAATCGCCAAACTCGCTGAGAGCTGCGTCATCGTGCGACTTGATGCAAACGCACCCAAACAGGAATTGCACTTTGGCGGCTACCCTCAGTTCATGGCGCTGGACTCCACGGGCAAGATTGTCTTTGGCGATTCTGACGACAACCGACTTCCGGACCTTGTAGCGCAACTGGGTTCGCTTCAGCAAGCAAGCCAGCTGTTCGCCCAAGACCTGGCTTCAGCCTTGCAGCAAGCCAAGGCTGAAGACAAGCCGGTCCTTGTCAACGTCCATAGCCTAGATCCTCGAAGCTTTGTCCCTCAGCCCGAAAGCTGGTGTACTGTCGAGGTTGTCTCGGTGCCGCGCGGAGCGCCGGTTGGAGTTTCGCCCCAACTACCTAATGCTACCGTCTTGGGAGAGGCGCGGAATCTGTTGTCGTTCGCAGACCCTGCTGTGGCAAGTCGTATCCAGGGTGATTTTATTGCCTGCGAGATCGACGGTTCGCAGGAACGCCGCTTCATGCAGCACGACCGTATCCTTGGCTATCCAACCCCGCTCTTTCTCTCGCCCGAGGGCGACGAGATCACTCGATTGCAGGGCGCGGCCAAGCCAGAGCAGATTTTGGTCGCGGCCTCAGAGGCCCTGGCAAACTACCGCCAAGGCAGAATAACACAACCTCTCATTCCCTGGGAAGACCCCTTGGTCGCTTTCGAGCGAGCAGAGCGAGAGAACAAGCCTGTGTTCCTTTTCAAGGGCGATCTCAACTTCGCCAACCGACAAGTCATCGAGACGCTCAGCGCAACCGGACCCGGTCTTCTCCAAGCCCTGCGCCGGGACTTTGTCTGCGTGCAGCTTCTTGGTGACGGTAAAGATACTGTTGGTCAAGAATACTCGGACCCAGAGAGCAAATCCAGTTTCTATCCTGACCACCAACCCAGGATCGTTAGGGCTAATGGCGAGCAGATGCCCGAGCAGGAGTTTGATAAAACCCTCAGACTCTCACTTGCTCCGCTTGCAGACATTCCACAGGAGATTGGCAGAGGGCTCTACGGCACCTACGGCACCTTCGGGAAAAGGCCTGGCGACCCTGTTGTCCAGCGCGTCACACTCGGCGAGAGCGGCATCTCTTGGGAAGTCCTAGCTAGGGGCCCGAGCGTCTTCTAATATTACGATCAGCCCGCGCACGTGCTCGCTGACGATGGCTTTGGGGGACAGGGAGGCTGTGGAGTCTTTGTCCTTGATCCATGGGGAGAACCCCTGCTCTACACCGACGACTTCGAGCACAGGGGACGAACCTGTACCTCGCCCCAGTTCTACGAACTTCTCGTGCAGAGCGCCCTGCGTCTCTCGCATGGCGAGGACGGCTTTGCGATCCGAGACATAGGAACCGCCCTCGTAGAAGCCCAGAGGACCGGCAAGCGTATCTTCTTGATCAAACAATGTCGCGGCGGCGGCCTGTTCGAGACTCAGCACCTCTTCGACACCGAACTCAGAGACGCCATTGAACAACTCGGCTACATCCCGGCGCTCATCAACACCGCCAGTTGGCGCATGGCGGACTTCCCAGGACTGAGAATGATACCTGAATGGCGCGCTTGGATGGAATTGGAACTCCGGAACGAGAAGCTAAAATTCAGCGGTTGGCCAGCCTGCTGTGTGCTCGTCTCCAACGGTCTACTCGTGGGCGATGCCCCTGCACTAGGCAGTCCTAGCGTGCTGATCGCCGGGCTCCAAGCTGGCGGATTGGGTTCTTACCCGGAAAAAGTCCAACTCGCCCGACAGATAGAGCAGGAGTTTGCCCAGCTCCAGCAAGCAGTGGCTCAGGGGAA
>CALFVE010000364.1 GCA_937928475.1 uncultured bacterium
TGAGTTGGCTCTTTCAGAGCAAGCAGGACCTGGGAGTGACGACCGAGGGCCTGGTCAGCCGCTTCGGCACCGATCCGGCAGTGACCATTAGGCCGACCGCGTCGGGGCTGGAGTTGCGGGCGAGCGTACATCCTACGGAGGTAGTCTGGGCCTACTCCAGCGCCTCGGGGTTCCGGCCCTTTGCTCATCTCCGCTATGACACGGTGGCGCCCTGCGTCCAGGCGGTGGTGGAGTTCGAGATAACCTGGTAAGCACGCTAACCCCGCGCCTCCTCCGGAGGGGGCGGCTGACGGGCGCGTCCGTGCGCGCCCGGAAACCGGCCCGCCTCAGCGCGTAGGGTAGGCATCCTGCCTGCCCCTGGGATCGCCTCCCTGCGCAGGCTGGAAGCCTGCGCCACACGGGTAAGCCTGCACCACGCGTAGGGTAGGCATCCTGCCTGCCTATTTGGTGGCACCCATGCAGACGCAGGCTGGAAGCCTGCGCCACGCGGATAAGCCTGTGCCACGCGTAGGGCAGGCATCTTTGCCTGCCCGCCTCCTCCGCGTAGGGCAGGCATCCTGCCTGCCCCGTGGTGCCCTCCATGCAGACGCAGGCTGGAAGCCTGCGCTACGCGTGGAAGCCTGCGCTACGCGGAGAAGCCTGCGTTACGCGGATAAACCTGCGACCCGCGGGGAAACCTCCGCCACGGACAAGCCATCGGCCTTGCCTCGCAGGGACACGTCGCATATAATCTGCGCGATGAAGCGGATGCCGGTTTCGAGGCTGCGGCGGTCCGGGCTGGCCGCCTGGGAAGTACTGGGGCTCCTAGCCCTGGTGGCGGCGGTCGTAGTGGGTGGCCGCTTTCTGCTCGCCTCCGAGGGGGTCTCCGATCTGCACGCGCTTACCGTGCGCCGGCTGGAGGCGGTCAGCGAGGCCCTCCACAAGTATGCTGCGGACAACGGAGGGGCCTTCCCCACCCCCAAGCAGGGCCTGGCGGCGCTGCTCACGGAGCCTACAGAGGCCCCGCGCCCGGTGCTGTGGCGAGGGCCGTACCTGAAGGAGGCGGCCCTGCTCCAAGATGCTTGGGGCCGGCCGTTCCATTACGTATCACCGGGGGCGGGCGATCCGCCCCGGCCCTTTGACCTGTGGAGCCTGGGCGCCGACAACCGGGAGGGAGGCAAGGGGCCGGACAGCGACATCTGCTCGTGGGACCGGACTACCCTCGCTTCTCCCCGTTCATGAAGGAGACCTCGGGAGTGCTTCGCCCCACCCGGTTGCTTCCCCTGTGCCTGTGCCTGGCCTGCGCCTGGCCCCTGCCGGCGGAAGAGACTCGGCTCAGCCTGCTCCACCCGTACCAAGTGGCGAGTGCCCGGTTGCCGCTCGACCTCGCCCGCAGGTACGCTGTCTATCGGGTCAGCGCCTTGCCGCGGGGCGAGGGCCTGCGCTGGGTCTTCGTGTCGCGTCAGGAGCAAGCCGAGCTTTACGGAGCCTGGGGAACTGTCCCGTCGGCCCGGCAGTACCGCGCGGCGGTGCGTCTGAGCGACGGCGGAGCGGCCGAGGCGGCCCTGGTCGGCCAGAGGTTCGACCGGTCGCAGCAGGCAGGGCCGACGCAGCGCCTTGTCCGAGGCGCTTGGACATCGCTCAGCCTGGAGCCGGAAGGCCCGGGCTTCCGACGGCTCTTGCTCCGACTCACGGGACTGCGACCGGGGGCCAAATATGTGCTGGATTGGCGGGACCTGGCGTGGGAGCCGGGGCCGCCGGCGAGCGCCCCCTCGCTCAATGACACGCTTGCGCCACCGGACTCTTCCGCCTGGCCGCAGGATCCTGGCGCCTCGCCTGCGATTCTGCTGGAGGCGGAGTTACTGGAGTCTGACTACGCGCCGGCAGCGACCGATCCCCACCTCTACCGGCTGCCGGTGGCGGCGGCCTTCTCTCCCTATGGCGAGAGCGCCGATGTCTGGCTGGGACCGGGGCGCTTCGATTACAGCGAAGTCGACACCCGCCTGGCCGCCTTGCTCCAGTGCGACCCCGAAGCGCAAGTTCTTCTGCGCGTGGACCTGGACAGTCCCCCCTGGTGGGAGGAGCAGCACCCGGAGTCGCTGGTCCCCACGCCGAAGACCGTGCCGGACCTGCTGGCCGAGCGCAAGTTGGCGCACGCTTCCTGGTTTGCCCCCGGCTGGCAGGAGGCGGCCAAGCAGGCGCTGCAGAGCCTGGTGCGCCACGTCGAGCAGGCGCGCTATCGCGAGCGCATCATCGGTTACGAACTGGACAGTGGCCGCGGGGGGAGGTGGGTGCCCTGGCACCAGAGCGCGGAGTGCCAGGAAACCTCCGCGGCGGCGCAGGCGGCTTTCCGCGCTTGGCTGCAAAAAAAGTACGGGAGCCTGACCACCCTGCGCGTGGCCTGGGGGCAGCCTCGACAGCCGGTGCTCGACTCGCCCGAGGTGAAGGCCGGCTACATTTTCACCCAGTGGGCGCAGATCAAGGTCCCCCCGGCGGCTTACATGCTCGACCCCAAGTCGCCGAGCCTGTACGATCCCTCGGGCCAGCAGCATCTCGCCGACTACCAGCAGTTCCTGGGCGAGTTCACCGCCGACCTGATCGTCAGCCTGATCAAGGCCGGGCGGGAGGCCTCGGCCGGCAACCGCATCTGGGGCGCCTGCTACGGGCACCTGCTCTGGTGGCCGGAGGAAGAGTGGCCGCCCTCGCTGGCGGGACACCTAGGCTTGGCGAAACTGAGAACTGAACCTGCCGTGGAGTTCCTGGTCGGCCCGCCGGGGGCGCCGCTGGTTCCTACCACGGTGACCGCTTCGCTCGCGCTTCATCGGAAGCGGTATCTGGAGCAGCCAGCGCCGGAGGCAGCCCTTCCTGCCGACCGCCCCTTCGCGGGAGGCGTAATCTGCCGGACGCTCGAGCAGGCGCGCGCGGCCGCCCGCAGCGAGTTTGACACAGTTCCTCCGCAACCCCGCCCTGAGCCTCGCTGGGCCTATGTGCTTGACGAGCAGAGCCTGGCGCACCTCGGCCCGGGCACGGACCTGCAACGTGTCACCCTCGTTGACCAAGCGCGCGAGGTGGCGGTGGCTGACCCGCGCTGGGACCCCTGGCTGCTGGCGGATCTGGCGGCAGCGCCGGAGGGCTACCAGGGCTACCTGATGGCCGCAACCTACTTCTTGCCGCCCGAAGTACGGACAGCCTTCAGCCGCCGGTGCCAGCGACCAGGCACGCTCACCGTCTGGCTTTATGCTGCCGGGGCGCTGGACGGCGGTTTCATTGACCCGAGCGCCATCTTCCGACTGACCGGCTTCAAGACCACCATGCTGGGGCCGGCGGGCAGCCTGCGGATTGAAGTGCCGCCCGGGGAGCCGTATTTCACCCCGCTCTCCGACCAACCCCTACAGTTCGGCCCGCGCCTGGCGATACAGCCGCGCTTCGTGCTGGTGACCGGGGAGGACACCGTGGGGACCATCCCGGGCAGCCAGTGGCCGGGGGTAGGCATGCGGCGAGAGCAGGGGGCGCTGATCGCGTACAGCGCTGCGCCCGGGATTCCGGGTGAGGCGCTCCGCCGGCTGGCCGAAGCGGCGCACCAGACGAGCATACCCTAAGACCAAGGAGTTGACTGTGAGATGTTCAAACTCGGCCTGATTGACTTGTGCACCTCGCACTGCGAGGCGTGGCTGCCAATCCTGCAGGAAATGGAGGGCGTGGAGGTCTTCGCCGTTACCGACACCGGCGGCTGTCGCCCCCCGGAGTTCGTCAAGGACTACGCGGAGCGCTTCGGCATCCCCCACGTGTGCGCCGATGCCGAGGAAGTCGCCGAGATCACCGACGCGGGGATCGTGTGGAGCGCCAACTGGGACTTGCACCTGCCCCACGCGCGACCGTACCTGGAGCGAGGCAAGCCGGTGTTCATTGACAAGCCCGCGGTAGGCAATCTGCGGGACCTCAACGAACTGCTCCTCCTGCAGGCCCGGCACGGCAGCCTAGTCATGGCCGGCTCCTCGGTGCGCTATGCTTACGAAGTGCAGGACCTGCTCGCCCGGCGGGAGGAGATCGGCGAGGTGGTAACAGTCTGGGCGCAAGGACCGGGAGATTTCTTCAACTACGGCGTCCACACCATCGAGATGTTCCAGGGCTTTTTGGCTGGCGGCGCGAACTTCGTGCGCCATGTCGGCCAGCAGGGCGGGACCGACGTCTTTCTCTGTCAGTACAAAGAGGGCCCCGCGGTTTTCTTCCAACTGGGCAGCCCGCATCACACCTGGCTGATGACGGTCAATTCCGCCGCCGGAGTCTATACCGTGCTCATTGACTCCAGCCGCATTTACCGGGCGCTGATCGAGAAGTTCGTGGCCGCCCTGCACTCCGGAGAAGCGCCCTGGCCCCTGGCGGTACAACTGGAATGTATCAAGGTCGCGCTGGCGGCGAAGATTGCCCGGCGGCAAGGCGGGGACATCTACCTGGCGGACCTCCCGCAGGCGGAGGCTTTCGACGCCGGTCCTTTCTGGGCCGAGTACGCCCGAATGCGCCAGTGCGGGAAGTGAGTAAGGAGGGTGGGTCTCGCTTTCCGCCTCGGTTTGAGCGGCAGAGAGCGATATAGTAAAGCGGGGGGAGGTTGCCTGTTTCCGCTGCGGTTGCGATGACAGAGTTCGCTCCCCCGCACGGAGAGGGCGCCGGGGGGACGCTCCGTAGCGCGCGGGTTCCGTCTCGCGCCCAGGTCGGCCCCGTGGGACAGGCATCCTTGCCTGCCCTCCGACGGGAAACGGGAAACGCAGGCTGGAAGCCTGCGCCACGCGGACAGGTCTGTGCGACGCAGACAAGCCTGTGCCCGGCGGACAAGCCTGTGTCACGTGGACAAGCCTGCGCCGCCCGTACAGGCCTGTGCGCTCCTCTCCCGCCAAGGAGGCGGTCGGAGTTGAGCCGCGGCGGGCCGGCTTCAGGCCAGACTCCGCCTGGTCTGAGACCGGCCGCCCCCCTCATCGGCGCCACGTCGCGAAGCAGGCGGACATTGCCTCCCTGCGGTCGGCGGGAGGCACCCCTACATGGCCGCCCGGGTGTCGCGGACGATCTTCACAAATTGGCTGGCAATGTCGCGGATACGATCCCAGTCGCCCGCGGCCATAGCATCCTTGGGCATCATGGCAGTGCCCACGCAGAGCGCTGCCGCGCCCGCCTTGATGAAATCGGCGGCGGTGTCGAGGTCCACGCCCCCCGTGGGCACCAGACGCACCTGGGGCAGCGGGCCGAGAATGTCCTTGAAGTACACCGGGCCCACCACGTCGGCGGGGAAGACCTTGATGAGGTCGGCGCCGTTTTCCCAGGCGGTGAGAATCTCGGTGGGCGTGAAGCAGCCGGGGAGAACCACCTTGTCGTAGCGGTGGGCCATTTTGATGGTCTCCAGTTTCAGGGTCGGGCTAACCACAAACTGCGCGCCGGCCAGAATGGCGGCGCGCGCGGTTTCCGGGTCGAGGCAGGTGCCCACGCCCAGCAGCACCTCGCTGCCGAAGCGGGCGCTGACCTCGGAGATCACCTGGAGGGCATTGGGGGTGGTCATGGTAACCTCAATACAGGTTACCCCTCCCCCGCGCAGCGCTTCGGCAACCTGCATCAGGTGTTCACTGCTCTTGGCGCGGATGACGGCCGTGATGCCCTCGTCCAGAATGCGGCGCAGGATTTCGATGCGGTCCATGGTTGACACCTCGGAGGCAGAGTTGCGAGTGAGAGATAAGGCGTCCAGAACGCCCGATGGGTCCTGTGCGTGGCGGTACGCATTCCGCCATTCGCCGCGCCGCGACCGCAATCCTTCCCCGAGGAAGGGCAGGACTTAGGTGGCGGGGAATGTCCCCGGCGGAGACGAGGATAGGCCACGATGGATTTGTTCGAAGCGATAGAGAATCGGCGCAGTGTGCGTCGCTTTCGGGAAGAGGCGCCGCCGAGCGAGGTGATCGAGCGGCTAGTGCGGGCCGCTCATGCCGCGCCCTTCGGCACTGCGCGCGATGAGCGGCACTTCCTGGCGCTGGGCGGCGAGGCCAAGCAGCGTTTCGTGGCCTTCTTAGAGCGGCGCATCGAGGACCTGATGCCGGCGCTGCGCGAGGCCAGTCCCCGGCAGGTGCTGACCTTAGCGCGGAGCGTACTGCCGACCGTGCGCTCGGCGCCCGTGATCATCGTGGTCTACACCGAACTGAGCGAGGGAGGGCCCTTGCTCTCCCTGGGCTCGGTCGCCGCCGCGGTGGAGAACCTGCTGCTGGCCGCGCATGCCGAGGGCCTGGGCGGCTGCTGGGTGACAGGCGCGAGTTATCTGGCTGACGACATCGCTCAGCACTTGGGCCTGCGGCCCTGCCTGCAACTAGCGGGACTGATTCCGCTGGGCTATCCCTTGCGCCGGCCGGTGCGGGCGCCCTGGCGGCCCCTCCATCTGTACTGGCGGGGCTTCCCCGATCGGGAGGAGACTCCCTTTACCCCCACCACCACTCCGGAGAAGCCGCAACTTCCTGCCTCCTCTGCGCCTGCCGGCAAAGTCCTGCTGGTGGACGACCATCCGGCGGTGCTGGACTGCTGGGGGAGCGCGCTGCGGCTCGCGGGGTACGAGGTGCTAACCTGTGGGGATCCGCGGGAGGCGCTCGACCTCATCCGGGAGCAGCAGCCGGAGCTCGTCGTCGCCGACGCGCTGCTGCCCAGTCTGACCGGCTACCAACTATGCCGCGAGGTACACGCGGCGGTGCCTGGTCTCTTGCCCATCTTGCTCGCTACTTCCTCCTATACCGCGGCCGACGAGGCCTACGCTCTGGCCAGCGGCGCCGACGCCCTGGTAGACAAGCCGGTACGGGCGCAAACCCTCCTTGCGCACGTGGACTCGCTGCTGCGCACCAAGCGCCTTTACGACGAGGTACAGGCGCAGAAGGAAGCCATCGCCGCCGCTCACGCCGAACTGCAGCGCCTGGAGCAGGCCCAGGTCAACCTCATGGAGATGATCGTCCACGACCTGCGCACGCCGCTGACCAGCATCATGGGCGGGCTGAACCTGGTGGTGGATCAGCAGTTCGAGCCGAAACTGACCCGCGAAATGGTGGAGATGGCGCTGAGCGCGGGAAACGTGCTCTTGGGCCTGATCAACGACTTGTTGGACGTATCGCGCATGGAAAGCGGCGAGCAGACCCTATCGCTCACCGATTTTCCCCTGAGCGACATCTTCCGTCAGGTGGAGAACCTCAGCCGGGGCAACGCGCTGGAGCGGGGACTGGAACTGACCGTCACCCTGCCCGAGCCGGAGATCCTGGTGCGAGGCGATGCCGACTTCACCCGCCGCATCCTGATGAACCTGGTGGGCAACTCGCTCAAGTTCACCTTCGAGGGAGGCGTCACCGTCTGGGCAGAAGTCGAGAGCAAGGAGGGGATGGTGGCGATTCATGTACGCGACACCGGGGTGGGCATTCCTCCGGAGGCGCAGGAGCGCATCTTCGAGAAATTCGGACAGGTCGAGCCGGCCCCCCGGGGGCAGCGGCGAGGGACCGGGCTGGGGCTGACCTTTGTACGCATGGCCGCCGAGGCCATGGGCGGGAGCGTGCGGGTGGAGAGCGAGGTGGGCAAGGGGAGCACCTT
Organism: uncultured bacterium; assembly: GCA_937928475.1. Taxonomy (GTDB): domain Bacteria; phylum Armatimonadota; class Zipacnadia; order Zipacnadales; family Zipacnadaceae; genus Zipacnadum. The sequence continues at coordinate 7,570 of CALFVE010000364.1, forward strand.
CACCGTGCGCCTGCCGCTCGCCCAGCCCGATTGAGAGGACAAGTCGCGAGCAAGGAGAGACCGTGACCGCGCACCTGCCCGCCAATCGAGTGGCCTGCTCGCTGCTAATCGCGGCCCTGCTGCTGCTCCTCGTGGCCAGCGGCGCGATCGCAGCGCTAGGGATCGTCTGGGGACCGGTGCTGGGCGACCTTACCTCGACCTCCGCGCAACTGGCCTGGTATACCAATCTGCCCTCCCACGGGTGGGTCGAGCTCAACGGGCAGGAAGTCGCCCGGGGAGGGCCGATGCGGGCGCACCGGGTGAGACTGCGGGGGCTGGAGCCCGGGGCCACGTACTACTACCGGCTGGTCGCGGAGGCCGATGGCCAGCGCGCCACCAGTCGCCGGTTCCATTTCACGACTCCCCCTACCGACCTTGGCACTTTCACCTTTTGCGCTTATGGCGACACGCGCAGCGATCCCGAGGCGCACCGCCGGGTGGTGCGGGCGATGGCCCCCCTGCGGCCAGCCTTCATCCTGCACACCGGCGACCTGGTCGCCGACGGCAATAACTTGGCCGACTGGCATCAGTTTTTCCCCGTAATCGCCCGCTTCTCGCCGACGGTCCCGCTCTATCCCGTCCTAGGGAATCACGAGGGGAACGCGGCGTACTATTACGATCTTCTCCCCATACCCCGGGGCGGCGGAGATCGCGGAAACGAGTGGTACACGGCGGTATTCGGGAGCGTGCAGATCATCGCCTTAGATAGTTGCCGCCGCTTGGAGGAGCAAGGCCGTTGGCTCCACGACGTGCTGCGGCGGCCTAAGCCCGCGGGGGTACACTGGCGGGTTGCTGTCTTTCATCACCCGCCCTACACCTCCGGCCCCCACGAGCCAAGTCAGGGGGTGCGGCAGCACTTCTGTCCTCACCTTGAGAACCAGGGCGTTGATCTAGTCTTCCTGGGCCACAACCATCTCTACGAGCGTTCGCGCAAGGGGCGACTCAACTATGTGATCGTGGGCGGCGGAGGAGCGCCGCTTTATTCCAACCCCAGGCTGCCCAATCCGTACCGCGTAGTAGTGCGCAGCGTCTACAATTTCGCGCGGGTGGACGTCTCCCCCGAGGCCCTGCACGTTACAGCCTATGACCCCGACCTGGCCGTTATTGACCAGTTCACCGTCGCACGATAGCCAGACCGCCCAAAGTTGCGCGCCGCAGGAAGTGTCGGGCACGCCGTCTTGGAGAGGGCGCCTGCAAGTGTCC
>CALFVE010000365.1 GCA_937928475.1 uncultured bacterium
GCGCAGGCCGACCCCGCCGAAGCCCGCCTGCACGCCCGGCTCCGCCCCCCAGCGGCAGAGGTTCTCGATTAGTCGCGCGCCGTCGGAGGGCGTCTCACCGTCCCCTTCGTGCAAGACCACCCCATCAATGCGCCCATGGTGATTCTCGCCGTACGAGGTCTCTTTCGTGTACGGACGGAAAAAGGTGTAGTAGGCGTTGAGTGAGAGCAGCGCCACTCTGCCTCGGCCCACCGCGCGCACGGCGCAGATCACATCCTCGTTTCCCAGCGACTCTTGCCAGTCATAGAGTTTGTCGGTCTTGGCGTTGTAGGCTCCGGGCATGGCGCGCACCAGCGGCGTCCACGCCTTGTCGTACAGCAGGATGGGCGGGGTGGTGTAGCAATCATCCCAGCGCAGGTTTACCACCGGATAGTAGAGCCGCTTGATCCCGCGCGTGGCCGGGTGCTCAGTGATGCGGTCGGTCCAGCAATACAGGCGGCGGTCGGCCAGGGCGCTGCCCATGCCCTCGACCTTGGCGATGTGACCGGGGTCAATGATCTGCACCGCCCGAAAGCTGGCGCCCCAGGGCCCCAGTACGCGCTCCAGCGAAGCGCAGAGGGCCTCCCCGGCCTGATTGAAGAAGGTGGTCATGAGCAGGCCGCCGCCGTCCTCAACATACCGGCGCAGGTTGGGCAGGTTGACGTCCCACCAGTCGGGCACATCCACCGCGCCCACGTGATATTGCGCGTCGAGTGTCAGGAAGTCGGGGATGATGACCAGGTTGTACGATTTCATCTCCCAGGTGGTCATCGGCTTGGTCAGCGGTCGCTCATCAATGAGAAAGCCACGTCCCTCCAGTTCCGCGCGATACTGGGGGTCCAGGGTAACCTCCCGGGACAGAAAGAGCACCCGCAGCGGTTGCGCCAGTCGCTGGGCGGCGGCCGGGGCCAAGGAAAGGACCAACAAGGCAGTCAGGCTGAGCAGTACGGCGAGAAACATTCGACACGGTTGCATTGTCATCCCCTGTGTACGCTGCGCGCGGATGGCCGGTCGTACCCGCGCCCAGCGGCGGAATCCTCGGCGGCTTGCTTCCCCGCCCCCGCGCATTTCTCCTGCCCCAGGCGCAGGTACAAGGATTTCCGCGCGGGCGCGGCGCAATACTCGGTATGACCACCACTCTCCTGCGCCGATTGTCGCTTGTTCTACTGCTGCCTTGCCTGGCCGTCTGCCTGGCTTCCGCTGACTGCTACGTTACCCTCCTGCACTTCAACGATCTGCACGGCTATCTGCAGCCGGTGGGCAAGCCGGAGGCCAGCGTCGGCGGCCTAGCCCGCATCGCCACCCTGGTGCGCGAGGTGCGCGGCTGGAACGACGCGCACGGCAACGATACGCTCTTTTTCGAGGCGGGGGACATCCTCCAGGGCACGCCGCTCTCGATGGTTTTCCAGGGCGAACCGGAAGTGCGCTGCCTGAACCTCATGGGCCTGCAGGCCATGTGCATCGGTAACCACGAATTCGACTTCGGCCAAGACAACTTCCACCGCTTGGTGGCGCTCGCCAAGTTCCCGATCCTCTCCGCCAATATCTACGTCAAGGACACGGGCCGGCGTCTTGCCCCGCCATACATTCTCTTTACCTTGCGCGACGGCACGCGGGCAGCGGCCTTTGGCCTCACCAGTCGCGACACCGCCGTCGAGACCTTGCCCAAGAACGTGGTGGGCCTAGAGTTCACCGATCCGGTGACCGAAGCCCAAGCCCTACTCGCCGAACTAACCCCGCAGGCGAAGTTCCTCATCGCGATAAGTCACATCGGCTACGAGAACGACCTGCTCCTAGCCAAGGCCAACCCGGAACTGGACGTGATCGTCGGCGCGCACAGCCATACTCGCCTGGACGCTCCTACCCGGGTCGGCAAGACGCTCATCGTGCAGGCTGAGAGTTACGGCAAGTACCTGGGGCAACTCGATATGTTCGTGAGCGGAGGAGAGGTCCTGCGCTACCGCGGTTTCCTGCGGCCGATTGACCAGCGAATCTCCGCCGCCCCGGACGTCGAGCGCCTCGTCGAAGAGTACGCGAGCCAACTGGCGGTGCGCCTGCGCGAGCCGGTCGGGTTTGCCACCGTGGACCTGGACGGAGAGCGGGACCACGTGCGGAGCGCCGAGACCAATCTAGGCAACCTGATCTGTGACATGTTCCGCGAATACGCGCGGGCCGAGATCTGCCTGCTCAACGCCGGTGGTATCCGTGCCTCGCTTCCCACCGGCCCCATTACGGTCGGTGACATCCTCAAGGTTATGCCCTTCAGCAACTTTCTGGCCACCAAGCAAGTCACGGGCGAGCAACTCTGGCGCACGCTGGAACGGGCCGCACAGGTGGAGCGGCCCAGCGGAGCCTTTCTGCAGGTCTCGGGGCTGAGCCTGGTAATCGAGGGGAACACTCTCCGCGAGGTGAAGGTGGGCGACCAGCCTCTGGACCGCGACCGAACCTACTTACTGCTCAGTTCCGAGTTCCTGCTGGCCGGCGGGGACGGCTACGCAATGCTGAAGGAGGGCGCGCCGCCGGTTTCCCTCGGCTACGCCGACAACGCCGTGGTGACCCAGATGTGGCGCGAGCGAGGCACGGTCAGCCCCAAGGTAGAGGGGCGCATCCTTATCAAGTAGCGGCAACGCCCTCGCATGCCCAGCACTCTCGGGCAACCTCCCCTGTTGAGCGGACTCGGCTTAGCGTAACCAGCGTGATCTCCCGCGGACAGCCGACCCTCAGCGGCAGACCCTCTCCGGCGCCTCGGCTGACGTACATGACGGTCTCGTTGTGACGTACCAGGCCGGCCGCCCGCTGCCGGGGGCGGCGGCAAGGCGCGACGAAGGGGCCGACGCCGGGCAGCCAGACCTGGCCCCCGTGAGTATGTCCCGCGAGCACCAGGTCCACCTCCCCGATGCACGGTTCATCTACCAGGTCCGGCGAATGGCTGAGCGCCAGGCGGCACTCGCCGGACCCCACCCTCACCAGTGCGCCAGCGAGGTCGTGTCGGCCGCTGCAGGGGTCATCCACGCCCACCAGCCACAGGCGCTCGCCTCCGCGCACTAGCGGCTCGGCCTCGTTCACCAGCAAGCGAATGCCGCTTTGCGCGTACAGCGCCCGCCACTGCTCGACCCCGAAGGGGGAGCGCGGTTTAGCCCACCGCGAATACCACCTTAAGCCGTGCTCATGGTTCCCCAGGCAGGCCCACTTGCCGCCGGGCGCCTCCAGGTCCGCCAGTAGGGGTAGGAAGACCTCCGCGTGGCGGGAGCGGTGCACCAGGTCGCCCAGCAGAACGACCACGTCTGCGCCCAACCGGTTCGTCTCTTCGACCACCCGCTCGACGGCCGCGGGGCCGCGGCCGGGGAAGCCCGCGTGCAGATCGCTAAGCACCGCCAGCGTCAACCCCTCAAAGGCCTCTGGCAATCGGGCCAAGGGGATCTCCAGGCGCTCGATCCGCATCCCCCTGCGCCGGCGCGGCGCTATTCCTCCTCTTCGCCCGTCTGCCCTGACTCCGGCTTGGCCATGTGCAAGCCGCATTCCACCGCGAAGGCAAGGGTGACCACGGTCAGAGCCAGGAACAGGATCGTGTGGATGCCGTAGAGCACCCGCCCTTCTCGCGCTACGCCGGTGAAGACCAGGTAGAGCAAGTATGCGTACTGGAGCGCGCCGGTCAGTTTGCCCAGGTTGGTGGGGACGAGGCGACCGCCGGCGCCCTGCGTGCCCAAGTACAGTTGCAGCGTGAGGATAGCCAGCATGGCCAGATAGAGCACGGCGAACTGGTGCGTCCCCAGCCGCCCCACCGCATAGTAGGCGATGAACAGCGAGTAGATCATGACGAAGTCTACGCTGCTGTCCAGCATCTTGCCGAAGAGCCCGGGCCGGCCCTGGCGGCGGGCGATCTTCCCGTCCACCAGATCGGTGACCCAGATCAGCAGCATGGCCAAGAAGGTCAGCCACCCGTGGCGCGTAGCGATCCCAGCCACGGCAAAGGGTAGCAGGACTAGTCGGGCGTAGGTGAAAGCATTGGCGACCGTGATGATCTCCACCCGCTTGACTTCTGCGTCAGCCATTCTGGCCTCATCCTACCTGGGTCGGCGACTCCTCCCCGCCCCTTCTCTTTGGGAGATTGAGGAAAGCCTCATCCTCTGCGCGGCAGCGGCGCTGTACAAATACGTGGTCGTAGGCGGCAGCAAAATGTGCCCCGAACAAGAGCACCCAGGCGCCGAGCAGCGCCCACAGGGAGAATACCACGACCCCGGCTAATCCGCCATACACCAGGCTCTGCCCGGAGTGAGACAGCACATAAGTGAAAACAGGGGAGGCGGCATGCCACAGCACTGCCCCGCAGACCCCTCCTCGCACGGCCACCCGCCAGGGCACCTTCCGCACTGGCACAAACCGGTAGACCAAAGCAAAGGCCAACACCGAGAGAGCCAGCTGCACAGCCACCAGCAGGGGCGGACGCAGAGCGTGCAGCGTCTCCGGCGAGACCTGCGGGAACTGCCCCAGCCAACCTCGCGCCACCGCTAGCCCGGCATTGAGGAGCACGAAGCACGCCATCAGCGCGCCTGCCGCCAGCATCATAAGCAGAGCCACCAACTTGCGCATGACAAAGCCCCGCAGAAGGCGCCCTGGCCAAACCCCAGTTAGGCTCCGCTCCACCGTCTCGAACAGGCGCAGGCCCGACCAGATGAGCAGAATGACACTCAGCGCGCTGGTCATGTACGACTGCGGGTTGGCAAGCAGGCTGTCTACCTGGGCCATGACCTGGTCGGCCGCCGTCCCTCCGAGTTCGTGCGCGGCCGCTTGCAACCAACGGTAGGTGCCGCTTCCCGGCCCGAACAGCGCCTGCAAACCCCCCGCCAGCAGAATCCCCAGTGGGCCCAGGCAGACCAGCGAATAGAAGGCGATCGCCGCGGCCAGGACATAACTTCCCCCGAAGCCAAAGCCCAGGTAGGCGATCCGCAGCACGCGGTACCACCTACCGAGCAAGCCGCGGCGTGGGGAGGCGGAAGATTCGGGTTGTGAGGTGGACGGTGACTTCATAGCGTCAAGATACCCCACTCCAGTCGGCGCCGAGCGGAAGCCGACTCCTAGTGCCCTATTCCCACAACCACCTCACACTCTGCTCTCTTCCTCTCTCGCACCTTGCTCAGCACGTGCGCCCCCAGCAGGCAGCAGACCAGCACCACGAGAAAGTCCACCCGCCAGCCCAGCCCGGAGACGTACGCCGAGAGGGCGCTCCCGAGCACCCCAGACAAGGCGCTCGCAATGATCTGCGGCACGACGGCGGAGGCGTTCCAGATGCCCAGATAGCGGGCGGCCTCTCCCACCGGAAGCAGATTACAGGCCAGCGCCCACTCCACGGCGGTGAAGGTGCCGTAGGCCAGTCCCCCCGGCACCACCGCCACGAAGGCCCAGGCCACGGTCGGTGTCAGCGCAAAGCCCAGCGCCGCGGCCGCCATGACGAACTGCGCGCACGAAGATCAGCACCCGCCGGCCTATGCGGTCCGACAACAAGCCCGACCCCACGCTACTCAAGGCCGCCGCCACGATCCCCGGCAACTGCAGCAACATCGCCGCCTGCTCCGGGTCCCGAGACTTCAGACTGTACTTGCAGAAAAAGGGAATGATCGCCAGAAACATGTAGAAGCCCACATTGGTGACCGCGCGGGACAGCGACAGCCAGAAGAAGTCCACGTTTCCTCTCAGGTCTACGTTGAAGGACCGGCTCATCGTCTGCCAGGCAGTTGCCTCCGGCCGCTGGCGCAGGCGGCGCTCCTTGATGGTCAGGCAGGTCACTACCATGGTCAGCAACATGAACCCGGCCATCAGGACGCACATCTGGAACATGCGGAGGTCATGGTAGGCCGTGATTTGCTCCGCCGAGGCCCCCCGCAAGTGCCCGGCGCTGAGCATCTGCCCGGCCAGCACAATGCCGCCGGTGTCCCCCATCAGC
>CALFVE010000366.1 GCA_937928475.1 uncultured bacterium
CCTGCTCCACGACATCGGCAGTTATCTGTGGGGCGACGACGCGAAGTTTGCGCCCGACATGCTGCGCCTACTCGACGAGAAGGTTGGCTTCTTTGACGGGGCCGAGTTTCTCCCCTACTGGCGCAATGCTTACGTGCTGAAGATTGATACGCCCGGTGTGTACGCTTCGATATACCGGGGCAAAGGTCGGGCCGTGGTCGTGGTCGTAAACGAACGGCGGCAGGACCAGGAAGTGTCTTTCACGCTCAATCCTGGAATCATTCCCGGTGGGGTAATCCACCGCATATACGACGGGGAAACCGGCTTTGCCTTCGCGCCTCTGTGGGACGCCGAGAAGCGCCAGCCGGTCTGGGGCGAGGTCAAACCGGGGGTCTTCGGCATGCCCGCCTCCGGCGTGCGCCTACTCGTGGTTGAGTAACCGGGGGCAAGAACAGCGGTGCCGGCTGCCCGCGAGCGGCAACGCCCGAGCTTCGGAGGGTGGGGATATGAGCACGACAGCAGGGTACCTGCTCATGGCCGTGGCGGCGCCCCTGATTCTCGCCGGCTGGCAGGCCCCGTCGGCCTGGGCCCAGGAGAACCCGAAACCCGCCGTTCTCTTGCTCAGCCGCCCGTTGCCCCTGCACCTCGGCGGCTCGTACCTGCGCCAGAACCTGGCGCGACTCGACAAACTGGGCTATCGCGTCGCCCACTACTCCTACGAAGACCTCGAACGCCTCCCGGCCGGCACCGTCCAACAGTACGACGTCGTAGGCTTCCTCAACCTCCCGCAGGTAAACTGGACCGGCACCCGGGAACTCAGCCCGGCGATGGCGGCGGCCTTTGGCGAGATCCGCAGTCTGCTCAAGGCCGGCGGCGGCATGTTGATCTTCTTCGAGCCCGGTGAGTGGACCTGGCGCGCGCTCTGGCCCTTTATTGAGCCTTACGGCCTTTCTCTGCCCGTGGGCTGCTGGGCCGAGGCCGACCCGCGCCTGGCTGTCTTTGATGTGCTCTACTTCGCCTATTCGAGCAACGTCGCCCGCCATCCGCTTACCGAGGGCGTGCGTGGTACTTGGTATCCCATCGCCGGAAAGACCGGCACCCGCTTTGACTTTGACACCTTGCGCAACGCTAATACCACCCCCTTCGGCGTAGACCAGAACTGGACCGTGCTCCTGAGCACCGGCAACGGTACCGAATTCGCCACCTATGAGCAGACCGACAGCGCCTTCTTGCAGCAGCCCCACTTCCACCGACCGCTGGCGCTCCCGGCCCCGCTGGTGGCTGTGCGTGAGGGCGTGGAGGGCGGGGGACGCCTGGCCGTCTGCGGCATCAATGGCGTCTTCTCCAACTTCGTGGCCGGCAACTTCGTTTACGACGGGGTCTGCACCGGCAAAGGTCTCGAAGGCAAGCCCTCCGATCTGGACCGCTTGCTCATGAACATTCTCGACTGGCTGGGCGAGCCCTCCCGCCAGGCCGGACGCGCCACTCTGCCCGCCAGCCTCAAAGAGACCTTCACCATCCCACCCTTCGAGTTCCCTCCTCCGCTAGCCGTGGACAGCAGCCGCCCGCTGCGCCCCAATCCCGACCAGTTCCGGGGGTTGATCGGCGCGCGCAGCACTTACAGCGGCGGCCAGTCCGCTGTCGCCGCATACGCCCGCGCCGCTCGCGAACTCGGCCTGGACTACCTCGTCTTCCTCGAGGACTTTAGCACCCTGAAGCCGGAGGAGTTCGACCGCTTCCAGGAAGAATGCGCCCGCCACAGCGACGACCGGTTAATTCTTATCCCCGGCATCCGCCTCGAGAACATCCTGGGCATTCGCTACTTCGGTTTCCGGATCGGCCTAACGCTGCCGCAACCCTCGCACCTGCAGCCCGGCACGCGCCTGCTTACTCAACAGGGGGGCGGACAGTACCAATGGGCGGTGAAGAACGGCGCCCGCGAGGGCCTCGCCCTGGGCAACTACCGCCTGGAAGAGAAAGAGCCCTCGGGCGTACCCGCCAGCGACTACAACGTCCTCAACCCCTTCATCTCGCTCTTCACTTACCGGGTGGACCGTCTTGTGGATACCATGGTGGACACCTACCTCAAGTGCGCGGCCCGCACCGAATGGGTCTCGCCCTTGAGCATCCATCTGGTTGACTCAGTCGAGGAACTGCGCCAGGCCTGGAACTCGCCTACCTTCAAGACTGTGTACCTCCGCGACCCCGGCCGCGGTCTTGAGTCCTTCAAGACCAACCTCGGGGAGCGCTACGGCTTCGCCCCCATTACTTACGTGACCCAAGGGCCCAAAATAGAGGAATGGCGCAGCAACACCTTCGACGCTGCCGGCGACTGGTGGGACTGGACGCGCTACCGGTGGTTCGTCAAGCTGGCGGTGTCAAGCGAGGCGGGGCTGAGAGAGATCAAGGTGATGAACGGCACCCGCCTCTTCCGCCGCTTCCTCCCGGGCGGCGCCCAGCGCTTCGAGCAGATGCTGGTGCTCACCCACCACGACATGCACAACCTTATCCTGATGGTCACCGACAACCAGGGCCGCCAGGCGATCAGTGACGAGGAGTGGGACAAGAACCAACTCCTGCAGCTCACCTGGTGCTCAGACCGCAACAACATGCTCAGTTACGCAGGTCTGCCCGCTCCCAAGAGCCCCTCCGGCTCGACCGCCGGCAACTATCCGGCCCCGGTCAGCCTCGAGAAAGGCGGTTTCCGAGAGAGCCTGGTGGTCAACCTCAACCTGGACCGCAGCATGCTCCCCGGCTTCGATGGCCAGCCCTACTACCCGGCACACGTCTCACCTGCTCCCTCGGTGAGCACCGGAACCGAGTCGGAAGGCGGCAACCGCATTGCCCGCGACATCGGCCGCGCACTCAGTTCGCCCGACGCCGCCATCCAGACCGCCTCGTGCCGTCTCGTGTACGACCCCTCCGTCGAGAAGCCACATCCCTGGACCCGGGGGCCGCTGGTACCGATGACCATGTTCAACGCCGACTTGCGCTACACCACCTTCAGCCACAGCGACCACTTGCCGGCTCCGGTGCTGCTGGAGGGTAAGGTCAAGATCCTCAAGGACCTGACCTTCACCGACACCGCGCATCTCTCCCTCCACGTGCTGGCCATGGACGCCTGGCGCCGAGCCAGCGGCTACCAGGCCTTCGCCATCCAGCACTCCGACACCGGCAACCACGCCGGCCTCATCACCTACTCGGAAGGCGTACCGACGCCGCAATACTTCGGTGATTTCAACCGCGGCGCCTACATTACGTTCTATCCCTCTCTATTCGGCGCGGTCAGCATCCTCAGCCTCACCGACGGCCTGCGCTATCGTTACATAAATCACCGCGCCGACATATTCTTCGACCTGGCGGGCAAGACAGTGCCAGCGGGAACAGAGTTCGAGTACAGAATCGTGATCCTGGCCGGGCCCTTCGACGAAATCGCCACCACCGACCTGGTGGAGGACTTCCGCCGGCAACTGGGCCTAAGCCGGGAGGGCACCGTTTCCTATGAGGTAAAAGCCGAGCAAGGGGTCGTCATCGGGCAGGAGTACGTTCTGACCCTTGATGGGCAAGGCCAAGGTTTCGCCGGAGAGATCCTGCTGCCGGCGGGCTTCCCTGCCTCGCTACCGGTGGTGGTCACGAACCTCAATGATCGCTGGACGAGCGTGCTCTATGACCGCGACGCCCGGCGCCTGCGCCCTTTGGGGATGGCCGACAATTCCGCCTACTGCCACCGCCCGCCCGATGAGCGCGCCGGCCATATCTTCATCGGCCACCCCTTCACCGCCGGCAACCCAGAACTCTTTCTCTCCGTCGTGCAAACGGGCGAGAAGGAACTTACCCTACAGGTGAACAATCCGACGGACGCCGCGATCGAGGCTACCATCGCGCGCAACCCGGCCTTCGACCTGGTGCCGACGGAGGACTTCACCGTGACGATCCCTGCTGGCGGGATGGTGGAAAAAGTGCTGAGTGGGGGTTAGCGGCGATTTCAGGAGCCGGACACAGACAAGGGGACGCCATGGTCAGGAGCACTCGATGAGTGCAGCAGACATTGACCAACCGTACGGAAAGGACCTGGAAGCCATCGAGCACTCGATCGCCGCCATCATCGAGCAGTACTTCCGCGACCCCGACAGCTTCTTCTACTGCGTGGTCAACGGCCTCACTAACCGTCCCTACACCGACGCCGATCCCGATCTGGACTATCCCCTGGAGAAGACCTGGTGGGCCAACGGCGGCTTTCCCTACGAACTGAAGCGGACCTTCCTCAACTACGAGGACTCCGACATGATGGCCGGCGAAGTGCTCCAGGCCTACTTGGCCCGCGCCCAGGCCAATCCCACCGACGCCAACTGGGCCGCCGCTGACGACCTCGCCGAACTCATGCTCGAGGTGGGGGAGAAGGTGGGCCGAGAGAACCCCTACGGCTTCGGCTTCCTGCCCAAACTGCACGGCGGCCTCCGCCACCTGCACGAGGACTTCGAGCTCAGCGCCGACCAACTGCTCAAGTGGACGACGGCCCTCGACGCCTATCACGCTTTCACCACCAACCAGGACCGGCGCCGCCGCATCGAGGAGTTCCTGGTCGCGGCGGCGCGCTGGCTCGACGACCGCGACTTCGTCACCCCTTACATGGGCTATCCTAACTACGCTCGCCTCCACGACCTGCGCCACTACCACGCCTGCTTCGCCTATCTTTGCGCCCGCGGCTATCAGTTGTCCGGCGACAAACGCCTCGCGGAGGAGGTAGCCTTCTTCCGAGACCGGATGCTGCGCGGCCGCCGCAATTCCGGCTCGGCCAACTCGCTCAACCTGGTGCTGGAGGCGCTTACCCGCCTGGTCGCGCTAGTCCCGGAGGACACCGACGCCTGGCTGTCCCTGGCGCGCGCCGACTGGCAGGCCCGGCAGACCTACTTCCAGCCCGATGGCACCGCCACTCATTCCGGATATGTCTGGAACGAGGGCCCGCGCATGGCGGTGAACTACCTCGTGGCGAAGGCGCTCCTCCCCGAAATCGAAGGCGACTTCGATGTTCCGGCCCTGCTCCTTGCCTACAATACCAAAGACCGTTTCTATCATCTGGCGCGCGGCCAAGAGATTCCCACCCGCCTCGACGATGGCGGCGTCTGCACCTGCCGCCACGCAGTGCTAGGCCTTTCCTACGCCTCCTGGCTGCGGGCCTACTGGCTGCTCCGAAGTGAGGCCTTGTGAACGAGCCGCAGGTCCTCCCTCCTCCCGCCGCTATCCCCAACGGCAAGCAACTGCTGGCCCCGGGGCCGCGCTGCTATTGGGGCCTGGTTCCCGACTGGCGCAGCGGCCAGTTGTCGTTGCATCTGTTTCACCGCGACGACGCCGCTCATGCCGAGTACCGCACCGAGGCTGCGCTCCGCCTGAGCGAGTACGACCCGCGTACCACCCAGAGCGCTATGCTCCTAGACGGTTGTGGGCAGTGGCACTGCGCCCTCAGCGCCCGCAGTGGTGGCCGGTATTGGTGCTGCCCCGCTGGCGAAGTCGAGCGGTGTCTCGCCAGCGGCCGGAGCCTGACAGCGAAACCAGTCTGGAACGCCGAGGACTTTCGCCTGGGCGACCTGGCCTTGCTACCCGATGGGGAGACGCCCTGCCTCGCCGGGGTACACATGGGCGGAGCCGCGTCTACCCTGACGCTGGTCTTCCCCCTCACCGGTGAGCGCCAGGCACTCACCGGTGGCGAGGGCTTCCGCCCACCGGCCTTGCACATCGAGGACAGCGGCCTTCTCCTGGCCTGGGCCGACGTCGCCGGCCGCCTGTACTTCCAGCGCTTCACCTGGAAGGAGATGCGAAAGGGGAAGCACGCCCCCGCTGAAGTGGTGGCCGGACCAGGCCGCCGTCCCAGCCTGCTCGCTACCGGCGGGCAGGTCTTCCTCGCCTACGAGAGCCTCTACGGCCAGATCGAGACGCGAGTGCTCCTTGACGGCCAGTGGCAGGCCTTCCCGATCACTTCCAGCGAGCCTCGCTTCACCGTGGATGTCTGCCACTCCGCGCACCTCGCGCTCGACGGCCACGGCGTGGTCTGGCTGTTCTTCTCCGACGCCAATCGCTGTTTCACTTATTACGCGCGCTGGCTCGGCACCGGGTGGAGTCAGGTCTTTGACGCCCGCGGCATCTTCCAGCGTGCGCCTTACTATGACTCAAACCTGCTCTCCGCCGACTTCTTCTCGGTGGCCAAGTCGGGGCCCGACGGCGAGATGGCCCTGCTCATGGGCAACGCTGCTTCGGGTGTGGTGCGACTGGACACCATTCCCGTCGTGCAGCCGGTGGCGGCCTCTGGTGCCTGCTTCCTCTTCCTAGACTTGCTGGAGGTGGCCCAGATGCACGGCCTCGAGCAGGTCCTTCTCCCTCCCGTCAAGGACGACGCTAACCCTGTTTTCACCCCCAACCCCGATCCCCACGCTTTCGACGGCGTTCGCGTCTTCAACCACGGCACGGTCCGCCACGAGCAGGGCCGGTTCCGCATGTGGTACGCGGGTATGCATCGCGAGCGCGAGCACCTGCCCTGGTGGCACTGGCTAGAGGGCGGCTACGCGGAGAGCGAGGACGGCCGGCACTGGGTCCGCCCGCGACTGGGGTTGGCCGAATGGCGCGGCTCCCGCGACAACAACCTCCTGCCTGACTTCCCGCTTTGCCCGGCTGTGTTCTTTGACGAGCAGGCTCCTGATCCCCAGCGCCGCTACAAGATGATTGATTTTCTCAATTCGGGCTTGCACCGGGAACTCGCCGAAGAGGGCCGCTACGACCTCGAGGCTCCCACCTGCCCCGGCTATCTCCGCACCTCTCCCGACGGGATTCACTGGACGCGCGAGCCCCTGGAGGTCTCCTTCCCCGGCGGCAAACCGCTCAGCCTGGTGCCCACCTGCTTCTTCCGCGATGACTTGGATCCCGATCCGCGCCGCCGCTGGAAGGCCTACGGCTTTTCCAGCCTCACCTACCGCCGTCGCGGCGGAGCCCTCGCCTACAGCCCCGACTGCGTACACTGGGAAGCGCATCCTGGCAACCCGATCCTCGAACCCCGGACCAGCCGCCAACCCATAGTGCCCGCCGGCCAACTTTCCCAGATTCACGACATGACAGTCTGGCAGGAAGCCGGCCTTTATCTCTGCCTTTTCCAGGACCAGCGCAGTCCCACCAGTCTGCCCCTGGAACTCGCCGTCGGCCGCGACGGCGAGCATTTCGTGTATCCCGCTCCCGGGCAGCCGTTCCTATCCGAGACGCCTCCGGGCCGCGCCGACAGCCTCGAACTCCTGCCCTCCGTGCCTCTGCGGGTGGGAGAGGAGATGTGGTTCTACTACGCCGTCCCCGTTCCGGACGAGACCACCGAGGAACTCTTCTGGTTGGTATGCGCCGGCCTAGCCCGCTCCAGAGCGGAAGGCTACATGTGCGTCCAACCCTGCAGGCCCGTCGGAGGAAGCCTCACCACCGTCCCGCTGCAGAGCGCTGGCCCCGTGCGCCTGTGGGTCAACGCCTCCTGCCACGCCGCGGGCCCGCTCCGTGTTGAGCTCACCGATTCTGCTGGCGTGCCCCTGCCTGGCTATGGCCGGGAGCAATGCCTCCCCGTAACCAGTGACGGGCTGCGTCTCGCCGTTTCCTGGCAAAGCGGCTCGGAAATTCGAACTCGCGAGGCCCTCCGGGTTCGCTTCCTCTTTGGCGGCCCTGAAATCCGCCTGTTCGCCTTCGGCTTTGAGGCCTGAGGATGGCCGCATGCGAAGGTGGTGCCTGGCGAGGTCTGCACCCTTCCGTTTCCCGGGGCCGCTGGCCGGGATTGCCGAGTCGCGGCTCGTGGCCGCTCGCCGATGCGTCGGCGCGCCCCGCGTGGACTGCGCCGCTTCTCTGAGGCAATCCGGCGGGAGGTCTCCGTGCTCGCCGGCGCGAAACCAGCCTGGCTGCGTCAGCGGGGCGTGACCGCGAGCGCGACGGTCTGATGGAAAAGGCCGCGCGCTGCGCGGATGATTCACCGCTGTCATGCCTGTTATCGCAAGAGGGATGTGAATGCCTGCAACTAGTGATCGCTTAGCCCTGCACGGAGGGCCCAAGGCCGTGACGAAAGAGCGCCCCGAACTCTTTGCCTGGCCGATCGTGACCGCAGAAGACGAACAGGCCGTGCTGGAGGTTCTCCGCCGGGGCGCCATGAGCGGCCTCGACGTGACCCGCCAGTTCGAGCGGGAGATGGCCGACTGGATGGGGATGAAGTACGCCCTCGGTTGCTGCAACGGTACTGCCGCCATCCTGGCGGCCATGTGGGCCTGCGGGGTCGGCGCCGGCGATGAGGTCATCTGCCCTAGCATGACCTACTGGGCGAGCGCTCAGCCGGCTCTGACTCTGGGCGCGGCCGTAAACTTCGCCGACATCCATCCCGATACGCTTTGCCTGGACCCCGCCGACATTGAACACCGCATTGGCCCCCGCACCCGGCTGATCGTGGCTGTGCACTACGCCGGGTATCCCTGCCCCATGGACGAGATCATGAGCATCGCCCGCCGCCACGGAGTCAAGGTATTGGAGGACGCCTCGCACGCTCACGGTGGCCTCTACCGGGGCCAGATGGTGGGCACCTTCGGGGACATTGCTGCCATGAGCCTCATGTCCGGCAAGAGCCTGGCGATCGGCGAAGCGGGGATGATTCTCACCAACGACCAGACCCTCTTCGAACGCTGCGTCGCCTTCGGCCACTACGAGCGCACCGTCGGCACCCGCTGGGCACCTGGCGTGGACTTGCAGGTTTCCGACGAGTCGCTTCGCCAGTACGCGGGGCTGCCTCTGGGGGCCGTCAAGCACCGCCTAAACCAGACCGCCGCCGCGATGGGCCGCGTGCAACTCCGCCACTACGGCGAGCGCATGGCCGAGATCCAGTCGGCCATGAACCGCTTCTGGGACCTGCTGGAAGGCACTCCGGGAATCCGTCCCCATCGCCCGCCCAAGGACTCCGGCTCCACCATGGGTGGCTGGTACTCCGCCCGGGGGCTGTACCGCGGGGAAGAACTCGGCGGCCTGCCTTGCGCCAGATTCTGCGAGGCCGTCGCCGCCGAAGGTGCGCCGTGCTCCCCGGGCGCCAACAGCCCCTTGCACCTGCATCCGGTCTTTCACACCCTCGACTTCTTCCGCATGGGCCGGCCGACCATGGTGTCTTTCGGCCAGCGCGACGTCCGCCAAGGCCCAGGTTCCCTTCCGGTGTCCGAAAGCATCGGCGAGATCGCTTTCAGCATTCCCTGGTTCAAGCATGACGACCCCGAGGCGATTGCCGAATACGCCCTCGCCTACCGCAAGGTGGCCGAGCAAGTGGACGCACTCCTGCCCGCCTAGGCTTACGGTATTCGCTTGAGCAATGGGCGCCCCGCGCGGCTTGCGCGGGGCGCCCTCCTTTCGGGTCACGCACAGGCTGGTCGGCTAGTCTCCGGCGAACTCCAGGACTCCCCACTTATCCTGGAAGAAACTGGCCTCCGTCGGAATGTCCCGCACCATCGCCTCGCGCCCCGTCCAGTAGGTCTTAGCAGCGTTGAACTGGCCGGCCGCGTCAGAGAAGTTAGCCGCCACGTCAAACCCGATCCTCATCCCCGCCTTGGGTGCCAGCGGAGGCAAGGCCGCCAGCGGCACCGACAGTTCCGCCGTGTACCCCTTGCCGTCGGCGTCCGTGCGGAAGACCAGCGTGGCGGTCTCGACCGGCTCCACCACGTCTATCACGTACCTGCCTACCGCTGAGGTAAAGACCGCCGGGTGTTGCGTGCCGGGTACGCGCGCCCGGTAGGCCAGCACCAGCGGCTTGCCCTGGTACTTAGTCAGCAGCAGGCGCACATCTCCCGGAACCGGCTCCTTGCGACCTGGCGCCGCCGCGGGATCGCAGGCCAGGTACAGGTCCAGCGAGTCTCCGTACTTGAACACCGTGTCCAGCATCTTCCCCGAGTTGACCATCGGCGAGGAATCCACCACGCGAAAGGCCGCGTACAGATTGCGGTCATCCCAACCGAGCCGGAAGGTAGCGCTCATTTCCTCCCCGGGCGTGCCGACGGCCAGCGTCTGCTCCGGCACGCCTTGCCATTCGGCCAGGTCCCCGTCAATCTGCGGCGCCTGCCGGAAGCGCACGCTGCGCGCCACCCGTTCCCCCACCGGCTGCGCCGCCGCCCGGGGCCGGGGTGTCTCCGAGAAGGCTACCGTCCCCGCCAGGCGCTGATACGTATCCAGACCGCTCAGGCGGAAGATCCGAATGTCGTCCGAGCCGGTCATGGCGTAAAGGTGCCCGGTTCGCGGATCAGTGAAATAGGCCGAGGTGAAATGCTCGACATACAGCGTGTACGGCGAAGGTGAAGGCCCCCGCATTACGTCTTGGTACAGGGTGCCCAAAATCAGTCCGTCGCCGTCAATCACGTAGGTCTGACTACCGCTGCAATCATCCGCAAAAATACAGCCCTGGAATGGGCCGTCAATATACGACACAGCGTAGGCCTCCCACGGCCGCCGGAAGCTCTCCGCCTTGCGCAGGGCATGCCAAGCCGCTTGCCCGTCCGGATTTGCCTTTACGACTCCTGTAGTGACCAGCCGCCCTGCCCAGTCCAGGCCTTTGGGGTTCTCCCCCGCCTGAGCGTAGATCCAACGGTTGTAATACAGGCTCCCGTCCGGCCCCCGCCGAACCACGCTCTCTCCCGTCCTGATGGGCTGCCCCTTCAGCACCCAACTCATTTTACTCAGGTCATAGATGGGATTGCCCTTTTCATCGAACCCCACGCACGGCCAGCGCCGCACCCCGTCCGACATGATGTCCAGTATGCTGAAATCGTCCTCCAGACAAGGGCCCCAGTAATGCGGCGAGTAGGGCGCCGGCAATTCCGGATAAACGGCAACCTCGTCTGCCTCCACCTTGCCGTTGCCGTTAGCATCGTGCCAGGTGGCCGCTCGGCTCTTCTCATTAGCGAAGTCGGCGCTCAGCGTGGCCAGTTTGTCAAAGCGCCGCGTAGACACAAACGCCGCCGGCAGCAACCGGTAGCCGTCCACTTTGAAGATATGCACGTCGTGCCCGCAAATGCCCAGGTAAGGCGGGTTGTCATGATAGAGCAGCCGCCCCTGCCGGTAGTACCAGTACAGGATCTGCTGTCCGTCCGGGCCCCGGAAGTCTACCTCCGGCCACACCGCATCCAGTTCGCTGGTGCCCTGCTCCAGATTCAGATTGAACCGGATCACGCTGGCCCCGGTCAGGGCATACAACTGATAGGGATCATGCTTCGTGTCTACCTGGAAGCCGGCTCCGCCCCAGTAGTAGGGGCCGAGCCAGTCCCGCAAGAACCGCCCCGAGGAATCCAGGGCCACGACTCGTCGCGGCGCGACGTCCTCCCCCAGGAAGACTTGCCCGGTATGTGGCTCGATGCACAGCCCCGTCGGATACAGGAAATCCTCCTTGACAAACTTCCCTCCGCTTAGCGGCCGTCCGCCCGGCTTGCCGAAGGCGCCCAGCAACTTCCCCTCCGCCGAGAATCGCTTGACCTGCTGCGAGTTGCCCAGATCGGTTACCCAGAAGTTGCCCCACTTATCCACCGCCAGACCGTAAGGTTGGTCCAGGTCGCTCGCTATCGCTGTGCCTTCCAGAGCCAGCGTCCGGGCATCAAAGCGCAGTACCTGCTTGCCGCTCACCGCGTAGAGTTTCCCCCGATGCACCTCCAGCCCGAAGGGGCGCTCCACCTTCACCTCCTGCTTTTTCTGCGCGTCGCCCATGTCATAGACTTCGATCGCGTTCTCCAGGACTCGGCTCACGTATATCCGGTT
>CALFVE010000367.1 GCA_937928475.1 uncultured bacterium
CTGCCCGCCTCCTCCGCGTAGGGTAGGCATCCTGCCTGCCCCCCCGCGTAGGGCAGGCATCCTTGCCTGCCCATGCAGACGCAGGCTGGAAGCCTGCGCTACGCGGGGAAGCCTGCGCTACGCGGGGAAGCCTGCGCTACGCGGGGAAGCCTGCGCTACGCGGGCAAGCCTGCGCTACGCGGGCAAGCCTGCCTTACGCGGGGACGCGGCGCCCCGCCGGAGATGTCGTCGCTTGGCCCCCTCCCCAGCTGCCACTTGCCCCCTGCGCCCTTCCCCTCTATACTCTACCTACCCTCGCTCACAGGAGCCTTCGATCCATGCTCATTCGCGGCCGCGCCCACAAGTACGGCGATCACGTAGACACCGACGTCATCATTCCCGCCCGCTACCTCGCCTCCAGCGACCCCGACGAACTGGCCGGGCACTGCCTGGAGGACCTGGACCCGGGCTTTGTGGAGCGGGTACAGCCGGGGGACGTAATCGTAGCGGGGCGCAACTTCGGCTGCGGCTCCTCCCGGGAGCACGCGCCGATCGCCCTCAAAGCCGCGGGGGTAGGGGCCGTGATTGCCGCGTCCTTCGCGCGCATCTTCTACCGCAACGCGCTGAATATCGGCTTGCCCATCGTCGAGTCCGCCGAAGCGGCTCAGGGGATTGAAAACGGGGATGAAATCGAGGTAGACCTGCAGGCCGGCCTCGTCTGCAACCTCACCCGCAACGCTGCGTATCGCTTCCCTCCGCTCACCGGCCCCGCCGCCGACCTGGTCGCCGCCGGCGGCCTGCGTAACCTAGTCCGCCGCCGCCTGGCCGAGCGCCAGTAACGCCGACTCCGGCCTCACCGACCAGCGCTTACCCGGACGAATCGCCCCAGACCTGATGGTCCCGCAGCCACCTGACGATCTCGCCCAGACTCACCTCGTGCTGGGCGACTCCGACCGCCAAGCCTACCGCCTCTTGCGGCCCATACGAGATGATCACACCGTTGCGCTGTAGCAGGGCCGTCGCCGCCAGCAGGGCCGTGCGCTTGTTGCCGTCCACGAAGGGGTGGTTCTGTATTACCCCTTGCAGGAGAATAGCTGCCTTCTCCAGCAGGCTCGGGTACAGTTCCTGGTCGCTGTACCCCGCGCTCATCCTGGCCAGCGCGGACTCGAGCAGTCTCCTGTCGCGCAGGCCCGGTGCCCCGCCTCCTGCACCGGAGAGCACCATGCTGTGGATCCAGATGACCTCTTCCGGCGTAAGCGCAGCTACCACTTCGCCAGTTCCGTAAGCGCCTCGCGATTGCGCTCGAGCGATTGCAGCACCGCCTTCTCTAGCTCCGGATCCACGGGCCGGGGGACCGCCAGGGCGCCTTGCCCCACGCCTGCTGGTCGCCCGAGCGTCCTCTTTCGCTTGCTCTCGACTTGCGGCTTCGCGCTCTGGCGCATGTCCTCACTCGCCTCTCTCTGTACAGCACTCACCCGGTTCCATTATACCCGGTTCCGGTGCGCAACAAAAACCCGCCCCACCACCCCAACTCCCACGTTTTCCTCTCTTCGCTCTCCATCAGCACCTCCCCTCCCGCCTTCACACTCTTCGCCCCAAAGGCCGCCACTGCCGGCTCCTGCCCCGGGGCCTCCCGGACCAGCGCCGCCTTCGCCTCCACCATGAAGGGGCCAACTACGTGCGCCTGCCCGTCGTTGATCACCGCCAGCGTCCATTTCACCGCCCCCTGCCGCACCTCCAGCACCGTCGCTCCCCGGCTGTCAGACACCACCCGCACCTGTTCGGCCGCCTCGCCCGCCGCTTGGTCGGCCGCCAGCGGCAGCAGCAGGCTCGTGAACCACGCTGGCTCTTCCGCGCTCACCGCCAGCGGCCCCGCGCACTGATAGACACACCACGGCGCCGAGGAGTACCAGGGCTTCCCCGGTTGCACCCGCCGACTCATATCCGCCCAGTCTACGCTCGCCCCGGCCTTCGGCGCGAACCAGATCAGCAGGTGATCGGCCCCGGAGAAGTCTGCGTCGTCCTCCCAGACCGCCGGCTGCTTAATCGTCTCCGCGTAGTTGCCCGCCCATTTCAGCAGCCGGATACGGCCGGGCGTGTGATCGGTGCGGTTTTTGAGGATAACGTCCACCCGCTCCAGCCGAGGCTGCGTGGGGGTAAAGACCTGCCCCACCGCCGTCCCGCCGAGCAGCCCCTCTTTGACCTGCTCCTGATCCACGACCAGCCCCACGGCCATCTCTCGCTCCCAGGGATTATCGGAGCAAATCTCCTGCCCCAGGCTGGGCACAGTCAGCGTAAGGAAAAACAGCGCGCGAACAACGCCGGCAAAGACCCTCGGCATCTCTGCGCACCTCCTCAGCCTGGTGTCGCACCTCTGCCCGGTCTCTTCTCCTTCTCGCCCTGCTTCTCCTACCTCTCTCCGGCTCTCCCGATATCCCCCACCCACTACCCGCCATCCACTCCCCACCACCCACTACCCCCCTCACGTACACCTTCCCCTCCTCCCGAATCCGGTCAAGCACCTCGTACCCCAGCCCTTCCGCCAGCGGCCGCAGGTCTGCCCGGGTCACCTCGCCTTCCAGCCGCGCCCGGCAGGCGATCTCCTTGCTCCCGGGCAGCAGCACGATTCTCAGGTCCGCGCCGGCTGCGCTCTCTGTCCGCTTGGCCACCTCCTGGCGGAACGCGGTCAAGTCCAGCCGCAGCCCCGGGCAGGTCTTGTCGGCGAATTCCCGATGGAAGTGAATCGCGCCCGTGCCCAGATCAAACCGCCCCAGCAACGCCGCTACCACCCGGTAGCCCACCTCCAGGCCCGCATACGCGGCTGGATTCTCCACGTCAAAGTTGGCGATGAAGGAGACCCCCACCGAGCGACCGTTGTGGCCCAGGCAGTGGGCGCCCGTGCGTTCTATCGGCCGGCACAGGAACAGGTCTCCCGGCGGCCCGATCATGACATGGTAACCGTTGTCTGACCACCCGCGCACGTGCATGTGATACCGCCGCACGCCGGCCACGGTGGCTATCCCTCGATACTGCGCCGCGGTCGGCGACCAGGTATGATGGACAATCACCTCGTTGATGGCTCGCGGCATCTTCAGATTGTTCAGGTGCTGCTGAAACTCGGCCAGGCTGACTTGTCTCTCACTCGGCATCTTCAACCTCTTCCTCTCCCGTAGGGGCGGAGGTTGGGCGCTTCTGAGCGCACAATCTCCGCCCGCGCCCAACAGCCGCCCTCCCCTACCGACTCTAGACTACCGACCCTACCCCACCGACTCCCGCTTCATCTGCCACACCGCCGCCTCCAGGTCCGCGCGCTTGACCGCGCTCAGGCCCCGCAGGCGCGCTTGCTGCAGCACATAATCGCGCTTGGCCTCGCCCTGGCCGGGGCCGTAGATCTGCTCGGCGGCCTTGACCAGCGCCAGCAGCAGCGCCCGCAGCCGCTCGTCCTTGATCCGCTCGATGTACTGCTTGGCCAGCGCCGCCAGGAACCCCACCAGCAGCGCGCCCGCTCCCGGCAGGATCAGCCCCTGCACAATCATCTCGAGTCGGTCCATCTGCTTCGTCACCTCCAAGCAAGCGGAGGACGCAGCCGCATTCAGACAGGCAAACTCCGTCCCCGCGGGAATCTCAGCGCGACGGTGCCGGGTTGCGGCGTCGCGTCCCCACTCTCCCCTGCAAGCGGGGGAGCCTACGCCGGCGCTCTGGCGGTTTGTTCCGCCCCATACTCTCTCCCGCTTGCGGGGGAGAGTCCCGCCGTCTGCGGCGGGGAGAGGGGGCTCCCTCGCAGTCTTGCGCCCCTCAACCATTGCTTCTGTGCCCCGGCCAACTCGCCACCGCCCGCACTCGCGGCAACTCGACCACCCCCGGCTCTGCGCTGGGCTGCCTGGTGGATTCCGCCCCGCGCACCGCGCCGGTCTCGCGGAGGGCTACCACCAGGCTCCCCACCTGCCACAGCGCGTACAAAAGCACCCCGTTCGCGCCCATCGCCAGCAGCCACAGCCACCCGGCCGCCGCACTCACCTCGCCTGTCGCCAGGCCCTCCCCACCCACCAACACCAGCCCCATCTGCGCCGGCGCAAAGCCTCCCCGCCGGGCCAGGTCCAGCGCTCCCGCTAGCGCCAGCGCCGCTACTGCCGCCTCCGCCACCAGTCGCACCCAAGCCGTGAAGTCCATCACTCATCGCCTCGCTTGCCGCGCTCCATTTCCTCCGCGCAGGCCCGCTCGATGCGCCGCTTGAGACTGCGCAGGATCATCGTCCCGGCCAACGCCGCCAGGAACGCGCTCTGGAAACTGTGATCGGCAATCTGCGCCACGACGAAGCAGGTAGCTAGATTGCCCAGGAAGCCGAGTTCCAGCCGATTGCCCCGCAGGCGGGGCAGCACAATCGGCTTGTCCTCCAGGGCGCAGTTGACCACCGCGCCCAGGAGGCCGGCCAGCCCATACCGCCAGGGGCACCCCTCCGGCCCGGTTAGCCAGGCCAGCCAGAATTGCCAGTCCATTGCGTCCTCCCTGCTCAGAAGCACAGGCTACCCAACCTGTCTCCCCTGCAAGGCGCGGCTTGCTCTGCCCTCCCCTCCGCGTGGGGCAGGCTTGCTTCCGTCCTGCACCTGCACGTTGAGCGGCAGCTGCCTCCCTCCGCGTGGGGCAGGCTTCCAGCCTGCCATGCCCCGGGAGGGGCCATGACGAGCCGCGTCCGCGCGCCGAATCCGGCCCGCCTGTTGCAGGAGGGGGCTCTATCCCACGCCACTCTCTGCGCAGCCGAACGCAGGCTGGAAGCCTGCGCCACGCGGCGAAAGCTCCCCCCAAGGGACGCGAGACCGGCTTTCCGGCGCGTCCTCCCGGTAGCACGGCCCTAGGGAGGGCCTTTGCGACGGGGCTTGCCGCGGCGCAAGGTCCCTCCGCCTCCCGCGTGTCATGCGGCCAAGCGGCTGGACCTTGCCTCCCTGCGGTCGGCCAAGTCCACCCCTACAGGGGCGGCGCTTCCCCGCAGCAGCCGCCCGGGGTGCCCTCCGCAAGCAGGGCAGGATGGGGACCCTGCC
>CALFVE010000368.1 GCA_937928475.1 uncultured bacterium
GGTATG
Organism: uncultured bacterium; assembly: GCA_937928475.1. Lineage (GTDB taxonomy): Bacteria > Armatimonadota > Zipacnadia > Zipacnadales > Zipacnadaceae > Zipacnadum. Next base: position 7 of record CALFVE010000368.1, read on the forward strand.
CCGGGCTTGTGCCGATGAGGGCCAGACTAATGTCCGAGGCGCCTCTTCCCCCTGCGCCGAACCGAGTCCGCCCCAGGGTGCTGGTGCTGGGCGCCCTGTCCCTTCCGGTCGTGGCGCTGTGGGTAGCCGCCATCGAGGAGGTCTATGGCGGCCGCCCCACCTACCTCTCCCTCTTCTTCCACGCTGTTCTCCTGCTGATTGCGCTGACCGCTTGCAACGCTGCGCTGCGCCTCCTGGTCCCCCGAGCGGCGCTCAGCCGCGCCGAGCTGCTGCTGCTGTACGTGATGTTCGGCATCGGCAGCGGGCCGGTCGGCGAGCAGTTCCTGCGCGTGCTGCTGCCCTCCCTCGCGCATCCTTTCTGGTACGCCAGCGAGGCCAACCGCTGGGCCACCAACCTGCATCCGCACCTGCCGCTGCAAGCGATGGTCGCCGACCGCGCCGCCGTGCGCAATTTCTACCTGGGCGAGTCCTCTCTCTACCTCCCCGAGAACCTCTTGCCCTGGCTGGGACCGGCCTTGCAGTGGGGCTTGTTCATCGCCGCCCTGGGGCTGATGGCTTTGTCGCTCAACGTGCTCATGCGCCGCCAGTGGACCGATTACGAGCGGCTGAGTTTCCCTCTGGTAGAGTTGCCCCTCCATATCACGGCGCCGGGGGCGGACTCTATCTGGCGCGCCCGACTGATGTGGCTCGGCTTTGGGCTGGCTGGGCTGGTGGACCTGCTCAACGGTTTGCACTTCCATTGGCCGGCCGTCCCTGCGCTGGCCGTCAAACTGCGCTACATCCGCTGGCCGGGCCGGTGGGCGCTTCCGCTCACCTCTATGTACACTTCGTTCTACCCCTTCATTATCGGCATTGCCTTTCTCCTGCCGGTCGAATTGACGTTCTCCACCTGGTTCTTTTGCTGGATGTCACGGGTGCAGCGTCTCTTCTTCAGCGCCTTGGGCTTCCCCACGCCCTACCTGTGGAGCCTGACCGAGTTGCGCAGCAGCCCCCCCGGCGGTGCTGGAGCAAGGGATCGGGGCCTACCTGGCGGTGGTAGCCTTTGCGCTGTGGGCAGCCCGCCGCCATCTGCGGGTGGCGTGGACGGTGGCGATGGGAGCGCCTATCGCCGAGGGCCGCAGCGAGGCGGAGGCAGTCACCGAGGCCGAGGTCCAGGAGTACCGTCTGGCCTTCTTCACCCTGGCTGCCGGCCTGGTCTTCTGTGCCTGGTTCGCCTCCAGCCTGGGGATGCCCGCTGTCTTGGGTCTGTTCTATGTGCTGCTCTATTTGGTGTTGCAGATGGCGATCGCCAAGGTCCGAGCGGAGGCGGGTGCGCCTACCCACGGTTTCCACTTGGCGGGTCCGGACCGGATCCTGCTCTGCTTCTTGGGTCCGCGGAGTATGTCGGTGCGGCAGATGGCGGCCTGGGGCCTGTTCTGGGGCTTCAACCGCAGTTATACCGGGGTGCCTTCGCCGCATCAGTTGGAGGGGATGAAGATGGGACAGGTGGTAGGGGCGCCGCGCCGGCCTTGGCTGGTCGCCGAAGCGCTGGCCACGGTGCTGGGCGTGTTCGCAGCGATCTGGGCCTTGCTGCACCTGTGCTACCGCCACGGGGTGGAGCACCATATGCTCGGTCCGGTGCAGGGGATGTCCGGACAGGGCTGGGCGATGGTCAACACCTGGATGAGCAATCCCCCGGGCGCCAACTGGGGCGGTCTGGCGGGCATAGCGGTGGGCTTCGCCTTCTCCGCCTTCCTGATGGCCATGCGCTTTCGCTTTGTGTGGTGGCCTTTCCACCCGATCGGCTATGCTCTCGCGCCTGACTGGACGGTGGGCACTATCTGGTTGCCCCTGCTTATCGGGCAGGTGGCCAAAAGCGTAATTATGCGCTACGCCGGGGTCAAGACCTACCGGCGGGTGGTGCCCTTCGCCCTGGGGCTGATTCTGGGAGAGTTTGTGGTGGGGGGCTTCTGGGAGGTGCTGGCCCTCTTCCTCGATCAGCCGCAGTATGCCTTCTGGCAGTGAGGCTCTCCTGCCATCGAGCGAGGGAGTGATAAGCAGTGATAACAACTCGGACCGTGCTGTTCACTTTGCTGGGCGTGATCCTTGCGGCCAGCCCGGGGCGGGCCGCCCCGCCGCAGATCGTCTGCGTGCATCCTGACTACCCCATCGTGAACATGTTCAAGCAGGAGAACGAGGGCGGCGTGCATGTGATCGTGGGCGAGGGGTTCGACAGTGGGGGGCTGGAAGTCTGGTACTGGGGCCCTCCGAAGACACCGGAGGACGTCGCCCGCTCCGTGCCCGTGCTGGGCGAGAAGGAGATCGTGCTCCCGGCCACCCCGCCTCCCGAGGCGAAGCGGGTGACCCCGGTAGATGTGGAGCGGCAGGTGATCGTGGCCAGCCTCTCTGGGGCCGCGATCCTATGGGTCAAGACCAACGAGGGCTGGTCGAAGCCCTACCGGTTCTGCACGGCGCGCCCCTTCGGGATCAGCCGCCCGACTGCGTACCCGCGCGACCTGCTTTACATCTACGGGTATGGGCTGCGGCGCGACTCGTGGCAGAGCGATGAGCCCGGCTACCTGGTGCTCAAGAGTGCCGAAAAGACGATCGGGCCTGTGAAGATAGATGGTCTGCTGAACAACCTGCCCCGTGCGC
>CALFVE010000369.1 GCA_937928475.1 uncultured bacterium
CAGTCTGAATCATGCAGTATTATCCACTCCGGAGCGATTTCCCGCAAGGTCTGCTCCAACTGAGGGTAAGAGCGGGCCCTCTCCGAGTATAGATACAGGCCGGTCGCGGCCCGCAGGCTGCCGTCCTGCCAGTAGAAGACCCCCCAGCGGAAGTCGTCCGGGTCGAGCACCAGCGCCAGGTGCGAGGCCTGGCTGAAGAAATGACGCTGGATGAACAGATCCGGTTCGGAGAGGAAGACGCCGAGGCCGGGATGGGTATGATACCAGCCGACGATGTCGCAATCGGGGCACTCGCGCTCCTGCGTGGCCCACAGGTCCTCCCAGGCCTCCGGAGTGAAGGTCAGCGAAATCCGCTCCCCGCGGGCGCGCTGGGCCGGCAAGGCCCGACGCACCAGCACGAACCGGCCACGCTCATCCTCGCTCGCGTGGCCAGCCAGCAAGCCCCCAGATTCGGCACGGGAAGCCCGGGGCAGGGCGTGGAGAATGTCTTCCACCGCGTCCAGGTGCAGGTACACGTCCACGGGCTGCCCGACGGCGTTGCCTTTCTCGGCCAGGACGAAGAAAGGGCCGGAGGGACGGGAGAGGGGAGACAGGCTGTGGGAGGAGGTGGACATGGGTTTGGTGTTCTGCGGCGAAAACGCTCTTACCCGCCGACGGGCCGGTTGGGGGCCGGGCCTGCGGCCCGCCTTGCCGCCGGCCCCTCCTGTCCTCAATAATACCCGCCCATCACGCCAAACAGCAACGCCGCGATGCCGGTGAAAATCAGCAGCCAGACTAGCGAGATTCCTACGGCCAGCCAGGCCTTGACCCGTGCGGGGCGCGCCGGCAGGCCCGAGTGCGCGATTTGCCCTAGCACCGAGATCCCGGTGAGCAGGCCGATAAGTGCCGTCAGCCACATGAAGCCGAGCAGCGCAAAGACCAGAGCGTTGGTGGCCAGGCGGTCGAGTTCCGCCTCCAGCAGGGCGAGGGCTTCCCGAGGCAGGCTGGCGGCGTGGCGGAAGTCGTAGGCCGCCACCGGCTGCGGCGCGGCCGCCACCGGCGCTGCGGCGGCCATCTGAGGGCTGCTGCGGCAGCCGTAAATGGTGCAGCCGCCGTTTTCCACCCAACAGTCGCGATGGTGCGGCTCCCCGCAACTGGGACAGCGCTGCACCGCCTCCCCGGCTTTGATGGGGAAGCGGCAATAGGGGCAGGTCTTGCCCACGGCGTCGCCAGCGGCGCTGGGACCGGGGAGATCTTCCAGGGTGATGTCCAGCACCGGCGCCGAGGCGGTCGAGGGTGCGTAGTCCTCGCCCAGGTCAAGGTCGGCCGCGAACAGGTCGGGCGGCGGCGGAGCGGGAGGAGCCATGAAGGGCGTAGGCGGAGGGGGCGGCGCGGCTGCTCCCGACGGGGCAGGAAAGGAAGGAGGGGGGGCCTCCGGCGGCGCACTCGGCCGGACGGGCAGCCCGAAGATCTGCTCCCCGCACTTGGGGCAGAACTTGCCCTGCACCCGGATGTTCTGGTGGCAAAAAGGGCAACGCATGGTTACGGCAGGCAGAACGGCAGCAGAACGACAGCCCAACGGCAGCGGAACGACGGCAGAATGGCAGCAGACAGTGGCCGAACGTGTGGTTGCCACCTGCAGGGCTCGCCCTTGCCGACCGCGGGCAGTCAATGTGCGCCGACGCAGTCCTACCCTCTGAATCTGCTTGCTCCGAACCTTAGCCGCCAGACGAAGGCGTAGACCGCTCCCACAACCAGCAGCGCGCCCACGATGGCGGCCACCAGGCTGAAGAAGAACACGGCCAGGACTACTACCAGCGCCAGGAAGGCCGCCAGGATCAGCCAGGCCGCCAGGCGCTGGCAGAACCGCTGCCAGCGGCTGGTGGGAACGTTGCGTTCGGTGTACTCGATCAGATAGCGCATGGTAGCTTGCGCTCGGTAACCGCACACTCAACAGAACGTCGGACCTATCTGTTAGCCCTGCCCAACCCGTGCATATGCGGCCACCGCGAGAAGATAGCGACGGCAACCGGCACCAACAACGTTACCCACCACGGCAGTTGCCCGATTGCGGAGAGGCAGGCCAACCAGAAGACCAAACACGCCACGGCGGCTAGCGTCCCGCAACACGACGTCGCGGGGGCCCCCGACGCCGGTCGGTGCGTCGTGCCCGGACCAGAATCGCCCAGGCTGTGGCCCCTGTGGGGGTGGAGGCGGTCATCTGCGGGCTACTCCGGCAGCCGTAGATCGTACAGCCGCCGTTCTCCACCCAGCAGTCGCGATGGTGGGGCTGCCCGCAACTGGGACAGCCCTGCACGGACTCCCCACGCTTGATGGGGAAGCGGCAGTAGGGGCAAATTCCTCGAATAGGCTGCGTTCCCGAGGTCCGCCCACTGGGCCTGGGCAAGGAAGCCTCCTCGTGCATCCTGCGGCGCCCCTGGCCTGGGTGAGTTGTCCCCCATCCACCGGGATGACGGCAAGGCCACCCTCGCCGCGTTGGGGCGCCGCAGGTCGCCGCACCGGGCTTGCGCTTCCTGCCTTCCCGGTCGAGCTCAAGCACCCCCGCAGGTCTCGCCTGCGGCCGCGGGCGGATACGAGCCCGCACGTTCGAGGCTTCCGGCGCATTGGAACAACCGTAAGTTGTGCAGCCGCCATTCGCTTCCCAACACTCCGGATGGTGCGGCTGCAGGCACCATGCACAAATCTTTATCGGCTCCCCGGGCCGAAACGCCGTGCGGCAGTGTGGGCATCGGCTTCCCGGTGGGTAGCGCTTGCGCACGAACATCGCGTAATTCCCCCGATCCGGGCACCGCTTGCTGGGCATGCGACACAATGCCCGGCCGGAAGTTCATACCACGCGGATGGAAGGTTCAGCACAACTGGATATCCATATCCTCCTCCGCCTCGGCCCCGGCGCGCCCGCCGCCCTCGCCGAGCAGGACAATGTCCACTTCGGGCTGATACAGGTTCGCGTTGCCCACCGGCAGCAGCCGCTCATTCTGCGCCGCCCAGCGCGCGGCTACCGGATCCAGCGGGCTCTTCGGATTGTAGTTCTGGTACTGGATCATCTCCCCGATGTGTACGATAATGTCCACCAGGGTCGAGCCGGCAAACCAGTAGTCGTCAATGCAAATGTACGAGCCAATGTTGGGATGGAAGATCGGCGTCTGCATGACGCACTGGGGCTTCTCGCGCGGATACGTACTGGGCAGGTAGACGTGGGCGACGTGTTCGGTGCGGATGCGCGGGCGGCGGGAGACGGGGTCCAGTTCCAGCCCGCGTAGACGGTAACGCACCTCATACGCCTCCGGCGGATTGCCCCGCAGGGGGATGACGGTGATATACGGGTGCCCGGCAAACTGCTCCTGCACCTCGCGGTAGTCAGCATACAGACGGCGGAAACGGGCGTTGGTCACGCCTTCCTCGAACCTCCATTACCCCCAGGGTGTTGCGCACGGCCTCGGTGACGCGTCGCGCCAGACTCTTTTTCTCCCGCTCGCTAGCGGCATAGGAGAGGCGGCTGAGCAGGCGGCGGGCGGCTGCAGCCGACTCGCGGGTCGTGCCGACCCACAGGCCGGGCAGGTCAAGCACCTCCCCCTCGCGGCAGTGGTAGGCCGCCACGGCCTGGCGGGAGGGATCCGCCACGATCCCCAGTTGCCCCTCCGCGCGGAAGAAGTTTCGTTGAATGAACCGGTCCTGCTCAGAGTAAAACACCCCAAAGCCCGGATGGGTGTGATACCACCCCACGATGCGCAGACCGGGCGCGCTGGTTTCCAGGTAACTGTAGATCTCGTCCCAGGTCTGGTGGGAGAAGGTAACATGCCCCAGGCCAGCCTCGGTCTTCTCGGCGGGAAGAGCCTCGGCCATCTCGGTGACCAGCCCGCGCGGGCAACGCCAGATGCGGCCCAGCAGCACCCCGGCCACCTCGGTTTCTGCCTGCCGCTGCCCGTGGGCCAGGATCTGCTTGAGGCAGGGGTACAGGAGCAAGTGGCATGCGTCATGCAGCGGCTTGCCCAGGGCCAGCAGCACCTGACCGTCGCGTTCCGCGGGGTCTTCCCCCACGGTCTCCGTTGCTGGCGGGAGCGGTGTTACCTCGATCTCCAGATCCTCGCTCTGGGGCTCAGCGGTCTCCACTAGCCTCACCCGGCGGCAGGGGGATGAGCAGTTTCATCCCCGCGTTCAGTGCGGTCTCGCGGCCGACCAGGCCGTTCGCGGCGGCGATCAGACCCCACATGTCGCCGCGCCCATAATACTTCTCCGCCACCTTCCATAGTGTATCACCAGGCTCGACCGTATGCCAGACCTGCGCAGGGGCGGCCGGTGCTGGCGGGGCCGGCGGCGAGGGTGGGGCCGGTACGGTCACCGGTGGAGGCGGGGAGGGCGGCGCAGGCGGACGCCCCACCTCGAGCAGCCGGGGCGCCACGATGACCGCGAGCACCGCCACACAGACCACGATGATCAGCGCCTCAATCACCGTCAGACCCGTTCGCACTGGAACTCTCACCTCTCGGGTCGGCGCTACCTCGCGAGCCAGCGGCTCCGCAGTCACCCGCCCTGGCTTTCCGTAGACCTCATATCCGGGCAGGCGCGCGATCTGTCCCGCCTGCCATCCGAAAGCGCCCGCCTCTCCCGAAAGAGGATCGAGCACAAAGGCGACATTCCAGGGGAGGTCGAAGAAGTTCTTCTGAATGAACTCATCGTACTCCGACAGGAAGATGCCGAACCCGGGGTGGGTATGATACCAGCCTACTATGCGCAGGTCCTCGTATTTCTGATCCTTTTCGCGATAGATCTGTTCCCAGGTATCGTGAGTAAAGGTGACGCTCCCCCGCCGGCTGTCGGTATGCGCGCCGGCAATAGCCGCCTCCACCAGTATCAGACTCTCCTTCTCGCCTTCAAGTTTCTCTCCCACCAGCACGCCGGCGCACTCGCGAGAGGTGTCGCTGTAGCCGTGCTCGCGAATGGTGTGGAGGGCGGACTGAGAAAGGAGCAGGCGAGGGGGAGAAGCAGGCGGAAGGGGTTCCCGGGAGAGCGAGGGGAGGGAGAGGTCTTCGGTTGGGGTGAGATCGGGCTGGTCGGCCATGGGACAAGGTCACAGATTCTCGAGGGTGGTGAGCCACGTGTGGAAGTGAGGGCAGCGGTCGCGCATGACTGGCAGGCCGATTTCCGCGGCAAGAGACGGCCCGTCACTTCGCTTGGAGTAACCTCGGATGGCATCGGTTATCCGCTTGGAGGGTGCAGTGTTCGGACCGTCATCAATGAGTTCGGGATTTCCGAAGCATGCCACAACCTGCTCCAGTTTGCGCACCCCTTGCTCCTGACCGGCGAAGAAGCGACGGAACTTGCTGACATCGCTGAACAGCAGGGCCTCGAATTCATGGACCTGAATGTAAGGCACAAATCGTTGATGCCCGACGTCTGCGCCGAACGCTTCTTCCAGCACCGCCACCCTCTGGTACACGTCGGGGCACTGAGCCGCCGCCTGGTAGCCCGGGAAGTCAGCCGGCAACCTGTGCAGGTCCACCATTGTCGTGAGCCACGCGCTGTTGTCTTCGCTCATCCACTTTTGCAGGTCCTTCCTGAGGCTCTGATAGGTTCTGAGGCCGCCACGGTAGACGCGGCCTTGCGACTTGCTAGTCTGAACGCAGCGTGCTGCGGCCACCGTGCCGGCGTTAGCCAGGTGAGGTGCCAGGGTATCGCGAACGAAGGTCTGCTCCGTCTGCCCTTCCACGAGCAGGTTCAGCCTGGTCATCGGGACGGAGTGCCCCCAATGACGTTCTTCTCCCAGAGCTCACTGAGGGCGTAGTCAGAAAGCCACTCGCTCAGGTTCGCCTTGTCGAGTCGCCGGAACACCGAGGCGCCGTCCTCGCGGTCTACCACGATGATGTCTTCGGGCTCGAAATGATCCAGCAGGGGCACGGACTGAGTGGACAAGATCACCTGGGTATGCGTGGCCACTGCCTTGACCAGGTCGGCAATCACGCTGAGTGCGTAGGGATGGAGGCCAAGTTCCGGCTCATCAATGACAATGAGGGACGGCAGCCTCTCCTCCGGTTGTAGCAGCAGTGTAACCAGGGCCATCATCCGCAGGGTCCCGTCCGACAACTGATGCGGACCGAACAGCAGGTCCCGTCCCCTCTCCCGCCAATTCAACATCACCTGATTCGGGTTGAGTGCCAGAGGCTCAACTGCGAAGTCCTCGAAGAACGGCGCGATCTGCCTGATGGTGGTGACGATTCGCCGGTAGTGGACTGGGTGGGCTTGCCGCAGCATGTACAGATAGGCGGCGAGGTTTCCCGCGTTGTCGCGCAAGTACTGGTTGTCGTGGATGTATCCCTTTTGCCTGATGAACGCCTGGCGCGAGGTATCGTGGAACTGGTAGAACCGCCACGCGCTGATGCAGCCCCTGGCGACCCTGGCTGTCTTGTCGCCCGCCTCCGCCGCGGCGTGGAGTCCACTCTCCTTCTGCCCTGACCCAAGAAATGTGAACCCAGTTGGCGGCGGGAAGTTCCTGCGCCAGAACTGCACCCTCTCGTCGAGGAATAGCAGTTCGTCTGGGGCCGCATACGCAAGGCGAGCCGCGTAGTAGTTAATCCCCTCTCTGGTCTGGAACTCCAGTTCGACCTCCATGAAAGGGGTCTCCTGTGGGCCATAGTAGAGCAGCGAGCTCGCGCCACCGGCTTGGCCGATGAACACTTGCAGGCTCTCCGACATGGCGAAGTTGAGCATTCTAAAGAAGGACGCGAAGTTGGACTTGCCGGCTCCGTTAGCGCCGATGAGCACGTTGATGCGCCCCAGAGCCAGGTCCATCTCGCGTATGGACTTGTAGCCGGCCAGCCGGACGCGTTGCAGTCGGCTGCCGGGCCAGGAAATGTCTTCTGCCATTCTCATTCACCCCGTGTCACACCCGAAGCACGGGCGACAAACCCGGTCCGCAGATGGCGCGAACCGTGCTGCTCCCCGCTCAGGCCAGTCTCCCCAGCACCCGCTCCCGATCGGCGGACAGGAGGTAGTGCCGCATGTTCATCCCGTCGCGACCGGTCACGATGTCATAGGGCGGAAGGCCGATCTCCGCTAGCGTCTTGTCCAGGTACCGCTCGTCGCCGTAGAGGCTGTGCGTGAGTTCGGGCTCACGCAGTTCCCCGCAGGTGGGGCAGAGGCCCTCCTCCTCGGTGACCTTCCCCAGCGAGCGGAAAAGCGGCTGCGTCTCGTTGCACTGCCGGCAGCGCAAGGCCACGCAGACCTCGCGCGAGAGGTCCAGCACCGCCTGAGGAGAGACCTCCCGACGGACGAAGTCCAGCACCTCTCCGGCGGGCGTGTCCGAGGAGAAATCGGTGGGCAGGAGTTCCGGGAAGGTGTAATGCGCCAGGCAATCCTCGCGCCGCTGGTACTCCACCACGTAGGAGTCATGGGTGAGACCGTTGAAGACGAAGCCCTTGCCCGCCAGCAGGGGCAACGCGCGGTCGCGGTGCAGGTACTTGACCGCCTCTTGCACCTGAATCCCGGCGATGACCGAGGCCGTGGTCGGCGTGGTCGGCACCTTGCCCGCCAGCAGGTCGGCGCGGCTGAGCAGGGCGCACGAGCGGCGCTGGTCCAGGAGTTTGTAGTCGAGTTCCGACATGGTGCACTCGTAGCAGGGGCCGTCGGGAGGGAGGAACATGCGGGCGATGCCGTGCAAGACTTCGATGGCGCCATCCAGCCAGGGGATATTCAGATTCCAGCAGTGCTGGTTGATGGAGACGCGGGCCTCGCGATTGTCCAGCGCCCCGAAGACCAGGTCCATCTCACTGTAGACCCCCGCGCCCAGGTCGTAGACCACGTTGCCCACGAAGGGCTGGGCCTTGACCTCGGGGTTGATCTCCTCCACGGCGCGAGCAGCGACCTCCGCCTTAGCCTGGCCGCAGTCGCGCTCGCGGAAGAGGACCGAGCGGGTCAGATTGGAGCGCTCGATGGTGTCGAGGTCTGCGATGAACACGTGGCCCACCCCGAGCAGGCCCAGTTGCTTGACAATCTCGTTGCCCAGCGCCCCAGCGCCGATGACCATCACTCGGGCCTGGTGCAGCCGCTCCTGGTCCCACCAGTGGATGAGGCGGAAGCGGGCGTAGCGGTCGTCGCGGTCGGCCTCCAGGTCGAGGTCGAGGGTCTCGGCCGCCGGCTCCAGGGGATCGGTCATCTTCCCGCGGTGATCTCCGGCTGCAGGCGCAACACGTCGCCGTCTTTCACCCCGGCTTCGGCCAGCGTCTGGTTGTCGGTAAGTTGTTTGCCGGAGGCCTTGTGGTGGAACTTGTAACTCATGGGCTGGCCGTCCGGACCGGTCACAGGCAGGTGCATCATCTGCACCAGTTTGGCCAGGATCCGGCTGACCGGGGCGTCGTCCGGCAGGGAAGCCTTCTGCTCCTTGTTGCCGGTCGTGTCCATGATAGTGACGGTAACCTTACCCAAGACGGGCACCTCCTTGGCTTGCGAGGCGGGCCGAGCAGATTCGCCTCGACAGGTGGGCCCCTCTGCCGCCAACCTGTACAGATTGGGGGACAGGCGAGGACGCCTGTCCAACCGGCCGGGCCACCCGACCGCCTGATTACTGCAGTGTGATATCTATGTCGCTGAGATCCTCCTGGATCGCGGGAGCAGCGGGTGGTGGAGGACTGGGCTCCGGCCCGCGCCGCAAGAACATTCGGTTCACCAGCAGGGAGACGAAGAGCGAGACGACCAGCGAAATGACCAGGGCCAGGGCCAGGATTGGCCAGGCCTCTGGCTGCTGCGGGGGTGGAGGCGGCACGGGCGTGGGAACCGGCGGAGGAGGAGCGGGAGCCGTCGGCCCCGGCGCGACGGCCGGCTGCTCTCCGCCCTCGGTCCGCAGCGCGGTAGAGACCGTGACGTTCCGAGTCCGGAGGAACTCCAGCGCCGTCTCGCTGGGCAAGGCAAAGCCCACATTGCTGGCCTCCTTGACAACGGCCGTGGCGATGCCCACTACCTCCCCCCGGTTGTTCACTACCGGCCCGCCACTGTTCCCCGAATTGAACGCGGCGTCAATCTGCAAGTACCTGTGGCCCTCAATCTCCCGGTCAACCGCACCGACCACCCCCTCAGTAACGCTGTTTTTCAGTCCCAGCGGTGCCCCCACGGCTGCTACCCGCTGGCCGGGCTTGAGACTGGCGGCGGGCGCGAAGACCACTGCCGGCAAGCCGGCTCTGTCCAGTTTGAGCAGAGCCAGGTCCTGGGTCTCGTCGCGCGCCACCACCTGCGCCTTAGCCGACTCGCCGTTGGCCAGCGTCACCTGCACCTCCGGGGCCTCGCCGACCACGTGTTTGCAGGTCAGTGCTTCGCCCGAGGAGTTGACCACAAACCCGCTGCCCACGGCCTGCTCAGTCTTGATGGTGAAGACGGAATCGTTGACCCGTTCGATGGCGGCGCTCATGTCCTGCTGGGCCCAGGCAGCGGGCACAAAGGCCACCAGGAGAAGCAGAAGCAGCGCGCCCCGGGGGCACCGGCTGTCAACCGAAGACCCGTTCATGACCTACCTCCCAAACGCGTGGCGTGGGTAGGAAGCATACAGTTTTTGCAGTTCACTGGCAAGGGGGAAAGCCCACAGAGCACAAGGAAAAGACTCTGAGCCCCGCTCGCACCGTATTGACACCGGCCCCCGGGCTGTGTATGCTTGCCCTGGAATGAGCCTGCCGGCCCTCTCGTCAGCGCAGGAGAACCTGCTGCCCTGGGGCTGGCGCCCCTCGACCTGAGCGGGCGCCGCCCGGAAGGCTGTCTCGGCATTCGTCCCCCGGCCGCGAGCGTCCCTGAGAGCTCGCGGCCTTTGGCTACGGGTAGCGGCAGTCGTGCTGCGTTGTCCCCCTCGCCTCGTGCGGGCTCGCGGCCCGCGCTAACGGGTGCAGAAACCAGCAGGCTGGAAGCCTGCCCCCACGCGGAGGGAGAGGAGGGTCGCGGCGTCTAGCAAACGGCTTGAGGTAAGCACCATGCGCGTACTATCCGGAATTCAACCTTCCGGCGCCCTGCATATCGGCAACTACTTCGGCGCCCTCAAGCAGTTCATCGAACTGCAGCACTCCTACGACGGCCTGTACTTCATCGCCAACTACCACGCGCTGACCAGCCTGCACGATCCCGCGGCCCTGCGCGCGGCGACCCTGGAGGTGGCCGTTTCCTTTTTGGCTTTGGGCCTCGACCCGGAGAAGGCGACCATCTTTGTGCAATCCGACGTCCCCGAAGTCCCCGAACTTACCTGGATGCTTTCTTGCGTGACTCCGGTGGGCCTGCTGGAGCGCTGCCATGCCTACAAGGACAAGGTGGCCCAGGGGCTGCCCGCCGAGCACGGCCTGTTTGCCTATCCGGTGCTGATGGCGGCGGATATTCTCATCTACGACTCCAACCTGGTTCCCGTGGGACAGGACCAGAAGCAGCACGTGGAAGTCACCCGCGACATTGCACTGCGCTTCAACAACCGCTACGGGGAGGTCTTTACCATCCCCGAGGCGTTGATTCTGCCGGAAGTAGCCGTGGTGCCCGGCCTGGACGGGCGCAAGATGTCCAAGTCCTACGGGAATACCATCGAGATCTTCGACGAGCCGGAGGTCTTGCGCAAGAAGGTGATGTCGGTCAAGACGGACTCCACGCCGGTGGAGGCGCCGAAGAACCCCGAGACCTGCAACGCCTTTGCGCTATTCCGCCTGGTGGCGCCGCCGGAGGAACTGGCGGAAGTGCGCCGCCTGTACTTGGAAGGGGGCGCGGCCTACGGGGAGGTGAAGAAGCGCACCGCGGAACTGATGGCGGACTACTTCGCGGAGGCGCGGGAGAAGCGCAAGGAGTTGCTCGCGCACCCCGAGCAGGTGCGGGAGGTCCTGGCCGCCGGGGCCGCCCGGGCGCGCTCCCTGGCCCGGGTGACGCTTGACCGCGCCCGGGAGGCGTGCGGCATCTGGTAGGAAGTAGGTCCCGGCCATTCGTCCTACCGCCTGGCTCCTCACCGTAACGCCGTCCTGCGCCCAGCCGCTGTCCGGCTTTCCGCTGCTGGCAGAGATGCCCACCACTGCGCCCCAACCTGGGCGGTTCCCTCCTTCGCTCCTCCCGGCGCTGGTCTGCGGCCTGGCGCTGGCCCTCCGTCTCCCCGGCCTGACCTGGGGGTTGCCTGATCCGACCCACCTCTTCTCCTACCATCCCGACGAGTATCACTCCCTGCGCGGGCTGCTGTCCCTGGTTCTGGCCGGTGACCTCAACCCGCACTTTTTCAACTACGGCAGCCTCTATCTCTACCTGGTGATCGTCGCCGTGCTGCTGCTTCACCCCGGGGCGGCGCTGAGCGCCTGGGGGGAGCAGATTCTGACCGGCCAGGCTGGGCCGCTCCTGCGGGCCTGGACGCTAGACGCGCGCCTAGTCAGCGTGCTCACTTCGGTGCTGACGGTGTACGCGGTCTACCTGTTAGGCCGGCGCCTCATGGATCACGGCGGGGGGCTGTCGTCTGCGCTGCTGCTGGCCGTGGTCCCCCTGGCGGTGCTCCTGGCACACTACGGGACAGTTGAGGCCACGCAGGCGCTGTTCATCACCCTCTCGCTCTACTTCTGCGTGTTGCTCTTCGATCGGCCGGGAGGTCGCGTCCTCGTCTGGGCCGGAGCGTGCGCGGGACTGGCGGCCTCCGCCAAGTACAACGGCGGCCTGGTGCTGGTGGCCCCGCTGCTCGCGGCTGTACTTGCCCCCGAACCGGAGGGTAGGCGCCGGACTGTGGTCGGGGTCGCTGGCCGGATCGCCGTCGTGCTAGGCTCGGCGGCGTTGGCCTTTGCGCTGACTTCTCCCTATACCTTCCTCGCCTGGGGAGAGGCGCAGCGAGACCTGGCTTTCGAGATCAGGCATATGCGCCTGGGCGAAGGACTGCCCCTGGTCGCCGATCCGAGCGGCTTCTCCTATCATCTCCGACATCTGCTTGCCCCGGGTCTGGGGCCGGCGCTGCTGCTCGCCATGGCAGGCGCGGGGTGGGTGGTATACCGCCGCGAGCGCCGCTGGTATCCGTTGCTGCTTTTCGCAGTGCTGTGGCTGATTACGATCTCACTTGCCAAGGTGCGCTACCCCCGATATGAACTGGCGCTGTTGCCGCCGCTGGTCTTGCTGGCCGTGGCGCCGCTAGGCTTCCTGCGACGCGGGCGCAGGGCCTGGGGCATTGCTCTCGGAATCTGTCTCGTCGCGGCACTAGGCTGGAGTGTGCAGGTCAGCCGCGGTCTGCAAGGGCCGCGACCGCAGGACCTGGCCCGGGAGCATCTCCTACGCGTCACCCAGCCGGGGCAGTCGGTGGGGTATGTCAATGATCCCTGGTTTGCCGACCCGCCGGTGGACTACCTCAACGGGGGCACGGTTCTGCGAAGCCTCCCACTTTGGCGGGGCTACTTGCGCCCGGAGCGGGAGGCGGTGGTCTCCGGCCTGGGCATGCCTACCGGCCCGGCGGGGGAGACCCCCAAGGCGTTCGTTACCACCGACTTCGCGGTCGGCGAAGGCCTCCGGGCGGGCGATGCCGCCACGGTCGAGTTCATGTCACGCCTGGCCGCGCAGTACGGGCCGGGCAACCCGGAGGCTGCCTTCGGCGGGCCGCCGCTCTCGCTGGTGCCCTGGCCACTAGGTCCTGACTGGCGCTATCCTTGGCCTCAGGTCTTGATCTGGCAAATGAGGGGAACCCGATGATTCTTCTTATGCAGCGCGTCATCGGTGCACTGGCAGCCGCTTGTCGCTCGCTCTTCTCCTCTCCCGCAGGGAGAGGGGGTCGGGGAGTGAAACCCGCACTGCTGATCTTTTTTCTGTCTCTGCTGCCTCTTTCTGCTTCGGCGCAATCGCTGGGCATGCTTCTCCGCGTGGGGTTGGTCCCCGGCCTGGGCGGCAGCCTCTTGCGACTGCCGGTAGGGCCGGTTACCGGCGGAGAGGGGGTGGATCTGGCCATCGTGCCCGCAGAGGGGAACGCTCCCGGCGGCCTCTTGGTGGGCTCGCAATGGGGGGACCTCATTTTCTATGCAGAGGACCCAAGTGGGGTGTATCAGCCGCCGGAGCCGTGGCTGGGCAGCGGTTCTGCGCAGTGGCATTGGCCGCCGGTGCCGCGTCAAGTGTCGCCCGAACTTGCCGATTGGGACGGCGACGGACGCCTCGACCTGCTGCTGGGCTGGGGCAGCCTGCTATTGTGGTATCGCCGCGAGGAGGGCAGCCTGGGGGCAGGTCGTCAAGTCGAGATGACGGACGGCCGGCGCTTGGCCGAGGCCGTCAGGAGCGAGAATCCTCAGGCCGGGCACCTGGCCCCATGCGCGGGAGACTTCGACGGCGACGGTCGGCCCGATCTGCTGCTGGGCGCGGACGACGGCAGCGTCTGGTGGTGCCGCAACCAGGCCGAGGCAGGCTTCACGCCGGCCGAGCCGCAGCGCGTAGTGAGTCCTACCGGGCCGCTGCGAGCGGCCGGGGGACGAGCACGGATAAGTCTGGGCGACCTCACCGGCGATGGTCGGCCCGACCTGCTCCTGGGCAGCGCGCGTGGCGACCTCTGCTTCTATCCAAGTATGCCCACCGGCCTGGGGCCAGCGCAGCCGCTGGTCTTCGCTGAGCCTCCCGCTTCTTCGCTCGCCGGTGCGCTGTCACCGCGCGTTGCGCCGGCGGAGGGGCGGGTGCTGCTGGGGGAGGCGAGAGGTTTGGTCCGTGCCGTGGAGGTAAGCGCCGGCGGCCGTCTGATCGACCGCGGCTATCTGCTGGCCAAGGAGGTTCCTCTCGACCTCGGCCCGGCTGCTGCTATCCAGGTGGTGGACGAGAACGGCGATGGCTACCCCGACCTGGTCGCCGGGGAGGCCTCGGGCCGAGTTACTGTCTACCGCAACGCCGGCGCTTCCGACTGGGATCTGGCGACGGGTCAGCCCCTGCGCGACGGCCGCGGCGCTCCGGTCATCGCCGAGGAGGGGTATGCCTGGCCGCTGCTCCTGGATGCCGACGGGGACCGCGACCTGGACTTGCTCCTAGGTACGGGGCGAGGGCAGATTGAACTGTGGCTTAACCAGGGAGGGCTGATTCGCGGGGCGCCGATTACCGCCGGGGCCGGGCCGATCCAGGCTGCCGGGCCGATCACTGTCGCCGCCGGCGACTGGAATGGTGACGGGAAGCCCGATCTCTTTGTGGGCTGCCGCCGGGAGCCCGCCCGCTCGGGAGAGAAGGTCGAGGTGCGCTGGGGCCAGATTGCCTTCTTCGAAAACGAGGCGCTGGGCCGGGTTGCCCTGCCTTTGTTCAACAAGGGGACGCTGCTGGATGTGTTCTGGCGCAAGGGAAACGCTGGCGGCACTCTGGGCCGCCTTCCGGACCTGGGTCTCTTCGCTCTCGCGCCGCTGCCCGCGCCGCGTGGCCTAACTCGCTTCCTGGCCCTGGGTAGCGAGGCGGCCTACCTTCTCGATTGCGAGAACCGCCCGCCGCAGTATCCCTTCTTGACCCTGACTGTGCCCGGCAACTCGCCGCCGACTGGCCTGCTCCCGGCCCTGTCCAGCGCCTGGGTAACCGCTACCCCGAGCGGCAAGCCTGCGCAGGTTCTCTGCGCACTCGGCGAGTATGGCTTTGTGTGCGTGTTCTCGGCGGAGGCATTGGGGATACGCTAGCGGGACCTGGACGGTCTGGCCGAGAAGACCAACGGAAGTTTGGCGCACAAACCCCGCGCGCCGGAGGGTTTCATCGCCCTACAGATACCTCTCCAGCAAGGTCCTCTCCGCCTCCCTCGTCCAGATTCCTCCCGGCCCGAGCAGCGCGGCGACCTCGGGCAGTCTCTCCGGCAGGTCGGCCAGAGGGGTCAAGGGGAGGCCGTGAATCTGTGGGTAGATGACGATCTTGCCGGGGAGGGCCATGTCCAGCACCGCCTGCAGGCCCGCGTGCACCGCCTCGATTCCGCCGATGCCCGCCACCGAGGCGTTGGTGTCAATCTCCCCGCTCTCGGTCATGTGCAGGGTGGTGCGCAGGTCCTCGATGGCCGACCCGCTGGTGCCCTGGAAGCGCACTCCGCGCAGCGCCACCGGCGAGAGGTCGGTCGCCGCGATGGAACCGCGCGGGATGCCGGCGAAGATCTCCACCAGGCCATTGCTGCCGGCGAAGCGCATCGTGTCCGCGATCAGCGCCGGCACCGGCACCAGCACGTGGATGTCGTCAAAGCCCTCGGGCGCGATCTCCCGCAGGCGGGCCTCGAAAGCCTCCTGGCCCAGCGCCTGGGGGTTGAGCAGGATCAACTCCCGCCCCCGTGCGCTGGCGACCGGGCCCAGACGCTCACGCAGCAGGGTCAGGCGCTCGTCGTCGAGGTCGCTCACCACAATGACCGCCGGGCCCTCGCTCCCCTGCGCCGCGATCTGCACGTGCATCTGCCCCATCGGCCCACCCCCACCCACGATCCAGGCCTTGCCGCCGGGAGTGAACTTGGGCGAGCGCGTCTCCCGGTAGGCAGCGGAGAGATCGCGGCTGGGGTGGCCGTAGTAGCGGGTGTAGTCATAGTGGATGCGCCCCAGGTCAATCTCCACCGACCGGGCCAAGGGCTGGTCGGTCATCAGGGTAAGAATCCCCTCGCGGGCCAGCGCGCCGGAGAGCGCCTCGACAAGCTCCGGCGGCTGCGAGCCGAGGAGGAGAATGTCATCGAAGCCCTCGGGCGATTCCTGCTCCCGAACCGTGGTGACGTTCAGTTCCGCCCGCGGCGGCGTGGCGATCACCCGTGCTCCCCATCTCTCCGCCGCTGCGCTGATCTCGGCGGTCAGGTCGGGCGGGACCTCGGTGAGTAAGATCCGCGCGGGACCTGCTCCCTCGGCCAAGGCGCCCAGGGTGTAGCCTTCGGCGCTGGAGCCGCCGATGACCCAAGCGGCGCCTCCGGCGGCGAGGGTCCGCCGAAAGTCCGTCCGGTAGGCGCAGACCACGCAGGCCCAGGGCTCGGCCAGCGCCGCCTCCGCGTACCCGGTCTCCGGCTGCATAGGGATGAGGTACACGCCGTCGTCCCCGCGCAGAATCTCGTCGCCCAGCACCACGTATTGCTCAAAGGCGCCAGGGAGCATGTAGCCGAAGGCGAGGTTCTTGCCGTGGAAATAGATGTCGGCCTGCACCACGAAGCGGTCGCCCACGCGGTACTGGCCGCGCAGGTCTTCGCCGACCTGGACGATAGTCAGGGCCACCTCATGACCGGGGACGATGGGGTCATGCGCGAGGTCCCGCCCGTACAGGCGCGGATGATCGCCACCCTGCTTTATGATCTTGATGTCGGAGAAGCAGATGCCGGCGGCGTCAATGCGGGCGAGGAGTTGGTCCGGCCCGGGCTCGGGCACGGGAATCTCGACGGGCTTGCCGTCGCGGCCGACGTTTTCCATCCCCGCCCCATAGACGTGCCACGCTAGTTGCGTGGAGGGGATAGGGGTCTCTCCGCGATGGTAGCGGTCAAAGGCTGCGCTCATGTTTACGCTCCGTGGGTCAGGCCGCTCAGGGGGATCCACCGTTCCCCTGAGGAACCACGGCGGCGCTGGTCTGCCAGCGCCAAGTTGCGGCCGTGGAACCGGGGTCGGGAGGCTGTCGGCTCATTTCGCCTCGCCCCTCTGCTTCCTGGCAGGAGGGGCTCGTGCGGAATCCGGTCGGGAGAGTGGAAACGGGGCCGACGGCCTCGACGCAGACACTCACCCGCAAGAGCCTGGTAAGCCTAGGGAACCACCCCGCTGGCCTCCGCGTGCGACTTCACCGCCGCCGCCAGCGCCTGCAGGGCGGGGGCGGCATCCGTTTCCCGAGAGGCGCCGAGGATCTCGATGCCCACAACCTCGCCGTTTTCATCGTAGTCCACGATCCGACTCACATCCTGGTTGCCGCGGCTGTGGTGCACTGCAGCGTCGCACAGGTGTATGTACAGAATGTCATGTTCAGCGTCGTATTCTAATCTCATCATCTACCCCCGTAGCGAGAGACGTCCTCTTCCAGAAGCACCGTCACAACGATGGGGGGATCCTCCGCGTAGTCCACCACAGCCCGAAGGAGGTGAGGCTTTCCGCCGGGGCCCCTAACAATGGATTCACACACAGTTCTGCCCGCATAACCCTGGAACCTGTTCTGCGGGTGGGCGATCAAGTGCTCGACCTGCTCCCTCAGTATACCACGCTGACGCATGCAGCGGAGGGCACGTTCGGTGAATTCGACCTCACTACTCATTCCGCGCCCCTCTCTCCACCGCTCAACGCCTCCCCATACCCCAAACCCTCCAGATACTCATAGTTCCACTTCTGATCCGTGTAAGGCGTGACGGTGGTGTTGTCCTGCTCCACGCAGGCCCAGCCGGAGAAGCCGGCCGCCTCCAGAATCCGCAGGCAGGCCGCGATGTCAATCCCGGCGTTGCCCTTGCCGAGCTCGCAGAAGCGCACGTGCCGGCCGCGCTCGTCCAGCACCGAGTCCTTCAGGTGGCAGTGTACCACGCGGTGCGCCCACTTTTCCAGCAGCGCCATCGGGTTGCCCCCGGCGGAGGCCATGTGCCCGAGGTCCGGGCACCAGCCGATCTCGGTCTCACTGAGGAAGCGCTCGATCTGCTCCGGCGTCTCCACCACGCAGCCGAGGTGATTGTGGAAGCCGGCGGGAATGCGCATCTCCCGCGAGAGGGCCACCATCTTCTCGCAGGCGCGCACCAGTCGCGCGAAGACCGCCTCGGGGTCAGCGCCGGGGCCGAGGTAGCCGCCCCCGACCATCAGCGCGGTGCCGCCGGTAACCTGGAGGCATTCCATTTTGCGCCGGGCCGTCTCCAGGTCGTCAATTCCCGCGCTGAAGCAGACCAGGCGCAGGCCCAGTTCATCGCACTCACGCTTGACCGTCTCCGGGTCGGGCATCTGCTCGAAGAAGCCGCCGGTCATGTCCACGCCCACGAGGCCGGCCTTGGCGACCTCCGCGAGGACCTGCCGGTAGGAAAAGCTCGAGCCAAACTGGCTTGCATAGGCGGCCCAGCCGAAGGTCTGACAGCCGAGTTTGAGGGGCATGAGGGGTACCGTCCTTGCTTCCCAGGGGTTCAGCGGCGGCGATAGCTTCGGCGGCCGGGGGAGGGTTACCTCCGTGACGGCGGAGACCGCCGGCGACGTTCCCTCACCGCCCGAGCCCCTGTCCCGCGACAGAGTCGCGGCACGGGAGACCGGCCTGCAGGGCGGGCCGGTTTCAGGCCAGGGTATGCCTGGCCTTCAGCCGGCCCCTCCAAGGGCAGGCCGCCC